>CAMLOB010000610.1 GCA_946481475.1 uncultured Chlorobiota bacterium
GCGGAAGTTTCTTCTTCCGCGCCTCTTTGCTTTTTCGAACCTCTCTGATCAAAACCGGATCAGGTTCCTGCGGCGTAATCGAGGTTATAGGCAAGCTGCTCTTCGGTCAGCTCGTCGATCCCGATCGCCATCGTCTCCAGCTTCAGGCGTGCGATCTCCTGATCCTGCTCCTCCGGAATCTCGTAGACCTTCCCTTCCCGCTCCTCGTTGTTTTTATCCATCTCCGCAAGGCGAATCTGCGACATGAACTGGTTGGCGAAGGACATATCCATCACCTCCGACGGATGCCCTTCGGCGGCCGACAGATTCACCAGACGCCCCTGCGCCAGCAGATAGACTTTCCGTCCGTCCGGAAGCGAGTACTCCTCGTTGTTCTCCCGAATCGTCCGCTTGCTTCCGCCGGTGATCCGCTCCAGATCGCCGATGTTGATCTCGCAGTCGTAATGTCCCGTGTTGCTGACCACGGCTCCGTCCTTCATCGACTCGAAGTGGCGGCCGACGATCACGTCCTTGACGCCGGTTGCGGTCACGAAGATGTCGCCGACCTTTGCAGCCTCATCCATCTCCATCACCCGCATCCCTTCCAGCGTCGCCTTCAGTGCGGCGGTCGGCTTTACTTCCGTGACGATCACATTCGCCCCCATCCCCTTCGCACGCATCGCCACGCCACGACCGCAGTGGCCGTAACCGGCAACCACGAAGTTCTTTCCTGCCAGCAGGACCGAAGTGGCGCGCAGAATACCGTCAAGCGTCGACTGTCCGGTACCGTAGACGTTATCGAAATCCCACTTGGTCTCGGCATCGTTCACAGCGATCACCGGATACTTCAGCGCTCCGTCGTCGGCCATGGCCCGCAGACGGTGGACGCCCGTAGTGGTCTCCTCGGTGCCGCCGATAATCGTCTCGCACATCTCCGGGTACTTGTTGTGGACCGTGAAGATCAGGTCGGCTCCGTCATCCAGCGTCAGGTTCGGATTGATGACCAGCGTCTGGTCGATACACCAGTAGAACTCCTCGGTGTTCAGTCCGTGCCAGGCAAAGATCTTGATTCCCTCCGCAGCAAGAGCCGCGGCAACCGAATCGTTGGTTGAAAGAGGATTGCAGCCCGACCAGGAGACCTCCGCGCCGGCCGCCTTCAGCGTCCGGATCAGCACCGCCGTCTCCTTGGTGACGTGAAGACATCCGGCAATGCGGTAGCCCTCAAGCGGTTTCGTCTGGCTGTACTTTTCGCGGAGTGCCATCATCACCGGCATCCGGCTCTCCGCCCAGTCTATCCGGCGACGCCCCTCATCGGCGAGGGAGAGATCCCTGACTTTGTATTGTCCTTCGTTGTGATCCATTGTTCTTTGTTCTGGTTGATGTATGTGTTGATGAGAATAGTTCTGTTTTGCCGTTCGATTGTTCGATGATCGTCCCGTTGGGACGTGGTGCACCATGTTTCTACCCGGGATCCTTGATGGCGCGGAATTCGAATTCCAGATTTTCCGGTCTGAAGACGAAGGAAAACAACTGTTCCCATCGTTTTGTGAACCGGTTTGCCAGTGCGCTGATTCCGGTGATGCGCCAGACTTTCGGAAAGAGAATCGTTCTTCTCTGCAAGGAAAACCGGGCCGTTGCATACAGATCGTTCCTGCTCTCCGACAGGAATCCGTCGAAGGCGTAGACGCCGAAAAACCGCTTGTGCGTCGGGTCGTTGTAGGCGTAGTAGCTCGCATAGTGCGGCGTTCGTATTCTGACCAGACAATCGTGCCGGGCTATACGCCAGATCTCGTTCATCGCTCCGGGGACATCATCGAGATGTTCGATAATGTCCTGCATGATGATCAGATCGAAACTGTTCGCCTCGAACGGCCATGGGAACTCGTCAAGATTGTGCAGAATATCCGCCTCGGAGTTCGGACTGATATCCACGCCGATGATTTCGCTCGCCCCGGCCGCCTCGGGGAACTCCCGTTTGGCCTTGCCGCATCCGACGTTCAGCACTTGCATGATCTGATCCCTTTTCTCCCGAAAAATTCCGGATGCCTACGCAGCCTCTCCCACTTCACCGACCGCGCTCTTCAGCGTATCGACCAGGTCGAGGCGCTCCCACGTCAACTCTTCCTCGTCACGACCGAAGTGTCCGTAGGCGGCCGTCTGCGTGTAGATCGGTCTGCGCAGATCGAGTCGCGAGATAATCCCCGCCGGACTCATATCGACCTCGTTCCGGAGAATCTCGCTCAGTCGTCCATCGTCCACCACTCCGGTTCCGTGCGTATCCACCCGAAGCGAGACCGGCTGGCTGACGCCGATTGCGTAGGCGACCTGGATCGTACACTCGCGGGCCAGACCGGCGGCAACGACATTCTTCGCCAGATGGCGCGTCGCGTAGGCGGCCGAGCGATCGACCTTCGAAGGATCCTTCCCGGAGAACGCCCCACCACCGTGCGGAGCCTTTCCACCGTATGTGTCGACGATGATCTTCCGACCGGTCAGTCCGGTATCTCCGTGCGGCCCGCCGATCACGAACGCGCCGGTCGGGTTGACGTGGTAGATCACGTTCTCATCCAGCATCTCCGCCGGGATGACATCGGCAAAGACATGTTCCTTCAGATCGGCCAGAATCCGCTGCTGCATCTCCTCCTTCGAATCGAACATATCCTCATGCTGCGTCGAGACGACAATGGTGTGAACGCGGGCCGGTCGGCCGTCATCGCCATATTCAATCGTGACCTGACTTTTGGAATCGGGGCGGAGATAAGGCATCGGAGAGGGGTTCATGCGGCGGACATCGGCGAGGCGGCGAAGGATACGGTGGGAGTAGACCAGAGGCATCGGCATGAATTCCGGCGTTTCGTCGGACGCATAGC
>CAMLOB010000611.1 GCA_946481475.1 uncultured Chlorobiota bacterium
TACGAGCCGGTTGAGCCTGGTGCCGAGCTCCGTCCGGGGCCGATGCAGGCCGGGAGGTTCCGCTTCCGGTTCTGGTTGATCGGGAAACGGTCCCCGCCGATACGGCCGGACAGGAATTCCGTATCCTCCTCCGCTTCAACAAATCTCTTCTTGCCCCTCTTGACGATGTGGAACTCGATCTTTCAGACAATCATGATCGGTACGTGCAGTATCGGGGACGATGGGACGGAAAGGGAGATACGGTTGCAATCCTGCGGTTCATCGCCGCCCTCGGCAACGCTCCCTCGACACCGATTGTCGTCGAAGCCTTCACCATGGAAGATGGATGTTTCGGCGGCTTCGCTCTGAAGGACGGAGCGTTCCTTCTGCACGATCTCTGTCGCGACGGCCAGACCCGTCTGTTCCTGCTGAACGATTCCCTCTTCCTGAAACCGATCCGCCCGAACCCGGTGCGTGACGAGGCCGAGATCCGATTCAGTCTGGTGGAGGAGGGAGAGACCGAGCTCTTCCTGGTCGACGAAAAAGGGGAGCGGCTTGAAACGCTCCTTTCCGACCGTCTGGCCTCCGGAGAATATCTCCACCGACTTGCGACCGACCGTCTGCCGTCGGGAAGATACCTGGTGGTTCTCAGCACGCCGACGCGCATCCTCTCGCAGTCGTTCGTCATCGAGCGGTAGTCCGGGGGACCGATTTTTCCCTTGCACGATATCCGGACTCTGGGGAGACTTGAGGCAACCGGAATAATTCCTTTCCATTGATTATCCGAACGGGGACATATCGATCCGGCACCCGTATCAGGAGGATATTCCTGTTCCTGATGCTTGGAGTAATGACTGCCGGATTTCTTGCGGCACAGAAGGGGCCGCCTCCGAAACCGCTCGACGGACACAACTTCATCTCGGTAAGTGCCGGTCTTCTCCCTTCATTCGGGATACTGGATGAGAGAGCAATTCCGAAGCCGAATGAGAGTTTTGATTCCGGAGTTTCCTTCGGCGTGGGACACGAGTGCGGTATCTCCTGGTCCAGAATGATGCCCCAATTGTTCGTCTCCACCTCCACAACCTTCGATCTGCGTCTCTCCTGGATGCGATTCTCGCAGAACATCACGGCGACCGGAATGGTGTGGGGGAGGGATTCATTCGGGGATTTCGTGGAGAAGGAAGTGAGGCAACGGACCGTCGGTCGGGTTGATGTCATCGGAGTCGGCGCCCGGCTTGCGTTCGATCGGCAGTTGATGGGGGAGAGCGCAACAACGATCACGATCGGAGGAACGGTCGGTCATATCCTGGGGATCGACTACCGCACAAGCTTTGATCCGCCGGAAGAGATTCCCCTCTCCGAATTCGGTCTTCCCACGACCGGGCCGACACCCGACCGTCGCTATCTCTTCGCAACCCTTCATCTCGGTATGGGAGGACGCTTCAGTCTCGGTCCGGTGGAGCGTTCGGTGACCATTGCGCCCGATGTGGAACTTCAGATACCGATGTCCTCCTTTCTGAAGGAACGATACTGGCTTCAGATCGGTCTGCGTCTCGGCTTTTCCGTTCGCTTCCCTCTGTAACGACTTCGGGCGAGCTTCCCTTCGCAAAAACGACGTTCGTATATTCCGACCCATGACAGGTAACACTCGGACAGGAATCCCGGGCCTGCACTTCAGTCCGGATCATGCAGGAAGAAGAGGACGGATCGGTACAGACGCAATCCGTCTCCGTCCGTCGCAATCCGTCCGATCCGCGTACCGTTTCATCGAAGGTCCCCTTCAAGGACTGGCGCTCCTTCTGGCACTCTGCCTGTTTGCCGGTCCTCAGAGACTTGCCGCTCAACCGACCGAACCCGATTCGTCCGACGGACGCTATGGGGGCTTCATCCATCTGAACCTGAACCTGCACCGCGCCGCATTCAGTCGCCTCCCCGGCGTTCCGAACTGCTGCCGGGAGTTTACCGGCGGAACCGGAACGGGGGTGACGATCGGACTGCTCTACAAACATCCGCTCACCGACCTGTTCGCACTCGATCTTCGGGCTGCCTGGTCCACACTCGGGGCTGAACTTGTCGAACCGGAGAGGACCACGGTCATCGTTGCCGGAGAGGCGGTTGAGGGGGAATTCGAGCATCAGCTTGATGCCGGACTCTCCGCAATCCTGCTGGAACCGTCGCTCGAATATCGGCCGACCGACCGGTTCGGACTTCGCATCGGGCCCGGAGTCGGCTATCTGCTCGGCGGGAGCTACGATCAGCGGGAGGAACTGGTGAAGCCGGAGGAGGTGGGTGTGTTCGAGAACAACAGGCGAACGCGGAACGAGTTCTCGGGAGATATTCCGGAGCTGAACCGGCTCCGGCTCTCGGCCCACATCGGTTTCGGCTACGACTTCCCGCTGAACGCATCCGGAACGATGACGGCGACGCCGGAACTTTTCTACAGTCGCGGCTTCTCGACGATCCTTGCCGATTCAAGCTGGTCGGTCGATCAACTCAGAGTCGGCGTGGCGATCACGTTCGGTCCCGGGCGTCGCGAGCCGGATATCCCGCCGGTTGTCGTGATGCCTGCGCAGCCCGATAGTGTCGAGGAGCCGGAGATTCGTCCGGAGCTGTTGCGGGCGACCGTTCATGCGGTCGGCATTGCCGAGGACGGATCGGAAGCTTCGAAAGCCGTGCTGACCGTCGAGGAGTTCATCTCGACAAACATGCGCCCCCTGCTCAACTATGTCTTCTTCGATGAAGGCTCGTCCGATCTTCCGCAGCGCTACGAACGACTGAGCGAGAGGGAAAAGGAACGGTTCAGAGTGGAACGCCTGCACAAATTTCTTCACGTTTTCCGCGTCTTTGTTATCT
>CAMLOB010000612.1 GCA_946481475.1 uncultured Chlorobiota bacterium
TTCCGCATGAACCGGCGGATGTCCGGCTGCGTGAGGAACACGGCCGGGCCGCCCTGAGCCACGGCCTCGGAGCCGGCGCGCTTGAGGGCCGCGACGACGTCGCGCGCCGCGGCAGGCGGGAGCGTGAGGAACGCGCCCGCCGGGGTGCGCTGGATGGCGCGGCGGATCGTGTCCTCGATCGTCGGATCGACGAGGATGACGCCGAGCTGGGGCGCGCCTCGCGTCAGCTTGAACGTGAGCGTCGCCCTGAAGGTCTGCAGCAACCCGACCCAGAGGAGCGGCGAGAACGTCCGGACGCTGAAGGCGGCGGAGTCCGGGCCGATGATCTCGACATCGGCGATCCTGAGCGTGTCGTTTCCGGTGTTCCGGAAGATGGAGAACTCTTTCTGTCCGGATTGATTGACCGGCTGACCGCCGAACTCCAGAACGTCGGGGACCGAGGAGATCACCGCCGACTTCCCCAATCCCGAAAGGTTGACCGCCGTAGGGGAACCGGCCGCGTTGTGAATCACATTCAGGATTGCACTCGCCAGCGACTGATCCTCCGGCGTGAAGCCGATCACCAGCGTTCCGGACTGTCCCGGCTGCAACGTAAAGCTTCCCCCTCCCGACTCGATTGTGAACTTGTCGGCGCCGCTTCCGGCGATCAGCAGGTTGCTGATCGTCAGATCGGCCGTCCCCACATTCCGGAGCACCAGTTCCTCGGTCGCCTTCTCCCCGATCCTGCGCGAACCGAAGTTGAGCCGGTCGGGCGTCAGACTGAGCAGAGGCGTCGGCACTCCGGCCGGGACCGTGGAGTAGAGGGCACGCATCCGGATATTCCATCCGGCCGCCCCTCCGGTCAGTCCGTCCGGCAAATTCCGCCATTGCCGCGCCTCGTTCACATAGTAGGATGTCTGGTTCTGCGTTCCGACGGCATTATCGAAGAAGAAGACGACCTGTCCGTTGTTGATCACCTCAACACCGACATGGAACTCGACCCCCTGAACGAAGTTGATCGGCTGACCGATCCCCCGCAGCCAGAAATCGTTCTCGTGTCCGGCAACGATCTCGGAGAAGGGAATCGTCACCGAACCGAGCGTATCCCCCGGAATCCCGGCAAGGCTCCCCTGTGTGTTCCGATAGACGGTCACCTTCAACGCTCCGTCGGCCGGCATCAGCGACTCCTCACCGGCAAAAATGCGAACGCCGACCAGGGATCCGTTCGTCGGAGCGGTATAGCGCGTGGCGAAGCGACCGAAGGTGATGCTCGATACCTGCAACGGCAGCTCGATCACCTGTCCGATCGTTCCGTTGAATGCGGTCATCTCCGTAATCGTCGGGGAATCGTTTGCGGAAAAATCGATCCCGGACGTTGTGTTCCCCGCCGTCACAATCACTGCCGTCTTCTCGTGCGAGTTGTCCACAAGCATACTGCCGTTCTCCCCCGGTCCGTTGTACCATTCCCTCCAGATGTCGGTATTGATCGGCGTCAGGTAGCTGGCGACACGGGAGCCGGACTGAAAGAGCGGGTTGATCGGTTCGATCCGGACGTAGTAGTTCCCCGGCGGCAATCCCTGCAGCGTATAGGCCCCGGTCCGGGGGGGCTTGTTGACAAAGAGCGGATCGTCTCCGCCATAATAATCGCTGACGGTCGAATAGACATCGCCGGTGGCGACGTTGACCGCCAGAACGTTCACCCCGCTGAGAGGATTCCCGTCGGCATCCTGAACTATACCGGAGATCGATCCGACCGAGGCCGGATAGCCGGGAGCCGGATAGAGAAGGGACATCGACGCGGCGTCATCCGGATCGATGCCGATGTTGTTGACGTCGGTCAGCGTCGTCGGGTACATCAGCGAGAAGTCGGCACCGAGACTGATCTGCGAATGTCCGATGCCGAGCATGTGGCCGATCTCGTGCGTGATCACCTCACGGTAGATCGGCTCCACATTCGCCTGAGCCGTCAGCTTCCCGTTGATCACCACCAGTCCCTCCTCATAGCTTATCCCGTCTCCGCTGAACGAACTTGCAAATCCGTAGACCTGATTGCTTGCCCCGGCGCCGATGCGGGCGTCGGTGATCGCGCCGTTGTTGTCGAAGATGACCGGGAAGATTCCGTCGGTGAACTGGGCCAGACCGGAGATCAGCGGATCGGTTGCGCTGGTCACGTCATGATCGAGCTGTCCGGCATTGGTAAAGGAGAGAATCGCGGTCGTCAGGTTCTCCCACTCACCGAAAGAGAAGTCGGCAATCGCCGTCGCCTGCTGATTGTTGAACGTGCCGAGACTCCCGCGATCTGTCTGGTAGGACATCGGGAACCTGTTCGCCGTATAGATCGTCGCCTGCGTCCCACGGACGCCGATCGGTCCCAATGCCAGGACCGAAAGAGAGACCGAAAGGATTCCGAGGAAGAGAAGACCGGTAATGGAAATTTTTCTGCGGAAGTTCTTCATTACTGCTTCCCTCCGTTTGTCAATCCCTGGATCAGAGCGATCAGGTTCGACAGAAGGACACGCCCCTGCGAATCCGGCACGGCATTGTACTGTTTTGCCAGGCTTCCCAGACCGGATAGGAGATCGGACGAGATTCCCTGCACCTTCCCCTCCTCATTTACCGTCCAGACTCCCTGTCCCATACCGATGGGACTGGTAAAACCGAGTTCGCTCGGCGGATACAGCATCACCAGCACCCGCTCTCCCTCGACAAAGTAGCGCATGTGGGCCAGCGTCATCGTCCCCTTCTCGCTCACTCCTCCATACTGTTTGATCCGAACCGATCCCGGCAGCACGCCCCGGATCGGAGACTCCACCCGGAACGTCGTCCAGGTCACGATGTCTCCGTTCTCATC
>CAMLOB010000613.1 GCA_946481475.1 uncultured Chlorobiota bacterium
GCATCCGCTTCGACTGATCGTATCGGTATCCGTTTTTTTGCATTTTTCCTTTTGAGTTTCTCAGAGCGAAGAGAAGATTTACAAGCCTTGGCAAGGATTGTATCTTCGCGGCTAGACCAGCAGTGTTTCAGCCACACATGTGGTGTATCTTCCATAAAACCCGTGCAATCATGAAATTCTTGTTGACCCTTGCGTTTCTCTTCCCGGCCTTCGCCGTTGGACAAACAGACTACGATATTCGAAAGGCGCGGTGGGGAATGGCAGAGGAAGAGGTGAGGAAGACCGAGGAGGTGAAGCCCATTCTTGACAAAGTGCTTGACAACGGAGCGCGGTTTGTTGTCTATGAGACCAAGCAAGGTTCTGATAGCTGTTTCTTGGGTTACTACTTCACCGATAGTAATCAGTTATACATGGTCTTTATCCAGTTCACAGACAGACATAAAGGACGCGACGACAAATTCATCGACGACTATAATCGAGTGAAAAGTCTCTTGGAAAAGAAATATGGCGATCCATCCTCCGAGGACGAAGAATGGTCAAGTTCGACTTCGAAACAGGTATGGGGAGACCAGCCTGAGGTTGCGGTCAAAATGGGGCACTTAACATATGAATCCAACTGGATAGTAGAATCGGATGGCGAAGTGCGAACATATATTGAGCATACCCTTGAGGGCGAAGATTACGAGATCAAGCATAACCTTACATATCAATCTGCTGACTACTGGCAGGAGGTAAGTACAGACGACTATTAAGACAAGGCGGGCTTACGGAAATATTACCCCTTGCGTCTCAGCTCAAACTCTACGTCCACTTTTTGAATTTTGCATTTTTCCTTTTGAACGCTTCTTGAATTCTTCAGCAACACATGATCCGCTCCTGACTCCGGCCGAGCGTTTGCGCTACAGCCGCCACATCATGCTGCCGGAGATCGGCGAGGAGGGACAGCGGCGACTGAAAGGGGCGAGCATTCTGCTGGTCGGCGGAGGGGGACTCGGCTCGCCGGCCGCGCTCTACCTGGCGGCCGCCGGTGTGGGACGGATCGGAATTATCGACGGAGATCGTGTGGATGAATCGAACCTGCAGCGACAGGTTCTCTACGGGGTCGGTGACAGAGGGGAGGCGAAAGTGGAGGCGGCGCGACGGCGACTTCTCGATCTGAACCCGGAAGTGGAGATCGAGGGGATCGGCGAATTGCTGACGGCGGAGAACGGAATGGAGCTTGCCTCCGGTTACGATATCATTCTCGACGGGGCCGACAATTTTCCGACCCGCTATCTCTGCAATGATCTTTCCGTTCTCCTGAAGAAGCCGCTGGTTCACGGATCCATTTTCAAGTTTGAAGGGCAGGTCTCGGTCTTCGGTTACGATGATGGGCCCTGTTATCGCTGCATTTATCCGGAGCCGCCACCGGAGGGGACGGTCCCGAGTTGCGGGGAGATCGGTGTACTGGGTGTGCTTCCGGGCATTGTCGGCACGCTGCAGGCAACCGAGGCGTTGAAGCTGATGCTGGGAATCGGTACACCCTTGTCGGGACGAATTCTTCTCTATGACTCGTTACAAATGTCGTTCCGCGAATTGCGGATCGGGCGCGATCCGGATTGTCCGGTCTGCGGAAAGAATCCGGCAATTCGGAGCCTCTCAGACTATCGTTACAAGGAACTTTGTCTTACCGGTAACTACACAACCAACAGGAGAACAACGGATATGAGTATTCCGGCAATTACCGTAGAGGAACTGGCGCAATGGCGCGAGGAAGGAAAACCCCACACACTGATTGACGTTCGCGAGCCGAACGAATACGAGTTTGCGAATATCGGCGGAACCCTGATTCCGCTCGGCGAGGTGCAGAACCGCATGGATGAGATTCCGACCGAGGGTGACGTCGTTCTGATGTGTCGCAGCGGCGGCCGTTCGGGTCAGGCGGTGGCGATGCTGGCGGCTGCCGGTCGGACAAACGTGAAGAATCTGACCGGAGGTATTCTTGCCTGGGCGGACAAGGTGGATCCGTCGGTTCCGAAATACTGACAGGGAGTGAGTGGGGGATTCGGCAATCTGAGGAGAAAAGGGGGAGGAGCAATCGTCCTGAGGATGGGTGCCGCTATGCAATTTCCCCCTTTTTCCGCAGGAGATACAACTGCTTGGTAACGCTGTGCTCTGTTCGATCCAATGCCGTTGCTATCTCGGCATGAGGGATCTTCTTTGCTTTCATCGAAATGAGCCTGCGACGTTCCGCCTCTGTCCAGGGTCGATTCCCAACATACTTGATGCCCATCACCCGGGCACGTTCGGCAGTTGCCTTGCGTGTGCGACCCAACAGAATGGAAGTATGGCGAGGACCGTCAGTGCTGTAATGCTTCTGTAAAATTTCAATATCCTCGGCTATCCATTCCGAACGCAAACGGGATTCGCGGACACTCACTTCTTCCGTCATTGATGGTGTGCGGGCAAATTTCACTTCAAGTTTTTCCGCTCGTGCCTGCACTGCCTTGTACGAGCGACCCAGTATCTGTCCGGTATATCGTGCTCCATTCTCAGGGTAGTACTTCCTGACGATCTCATCTTCCTCCGGCATCCAGGGCATCCTGTTGCGAGACGTCTTCGCCCTCAATTCTTTCGGGGCGGAAGGTTCGGGCTGACCTTTCCTGGCTATTCCATGTTCCAGTGCGATCTGAGTGACGGTTTTCGATGAGAGATTCAGGTGCTTTGCCATTGCTTGAAATGACTGACGTCGAGCATTCCTGAGAATGTAGGCAACGTCCTTTTGCGTGACTTTCTTCCGCCGGCGGGAAACACCGAGCTTCGACGCCATTGCCAACACCTGGCTG
>CAMLOB010000614.1 GCA_946481475.1 uncultured Chlorobiota bacterium
ATTACTTTTCGTCGGAAGAGGGGGACGGGGAGGACTCGGACGATCAGGACGATTATTGATGCCCCTCCGGTCCCGATGCGGGATGAATCGGGACTTCGATCGAACCATAACTCCACACATACTGGAATATGCAGTGTGTGTGGAGTTTCGTTTTCTTCCTGTGACGACCCCCTCCGTATGCTGAGGAAGGAGTTGTTTGTGGAACGTTGAAATTTCTTTCCATCACACAAATTTTGTGCAGAGAATGCCATCAATTCTACTTGCCGGTGATCCGGAGATCCTTACGCAGTGCGCCTCGGAAATCGCCGAGGGTTTCGAGCTCCTGACCTTTGTCGACGAAGGGGTCCTTCCGTCGGGGTCCCGACTGAAAAACCTGGAATCGTTCGGGGAACTGCCGGACGACCTTGCTGCGGTTCTGCTGCCGGCCGCCCGTGATGACGGAGAGATCGAGTCAACACTTGCCTTGCTGGATGAGGAGTTGAGCGGTCGGGGTATCCCTCTCTTTGTGAACACGCTCTTCATGACCGCCACAGAGGTCTCCGCCCTTGTCGGAAACCGGTTCCCTGTGATCGGCATTTGCTGGATACCGGGTATGACAAATGTTGCCGAGCGTCTGGAGGCGGCTCCGGCGTTGCAGGTAGAGGAAGGAAAGGCCGCGGAATCCCTGGCTCTCCTCGGTGATCTGATTCCGGGCGAGGTGGAGCGGGTGGAAGATCGGGTCGCTCTGATCTCGGCCCGCATTCTCGCGATGATCATCAATGAGGCGGCCTTTGCCGTGATGGAGGATGTTGCCGATGCGGCCGATATCGACACGGCGATGAAGCTCGGGACGAACTATCCGGAAGGCCCTCTGGCATGGGTCGACAGGATCGGTGCCGATGTGATTGTCGGTATTCTCCACGCTCTTTACGAAGAGTACGGCGAAGAACGCTACCGTCCCTGCGTCCTGCTGAAGCAGTATGCCCGGGCCGGAAAGTCGTTCCACGCGTGAGAGATCCCCCTGTAAAACCCGCTCGCTCCGCGAACAACCATTGAACCATTCAACAACCGAACCAATACAACCAACCATGAGTGAAGCCTATATCGTCTCGCCGTTGCGGACGCCGATCGGAAAGTATGGAGGAGTCCTTGCAAACGTTCGCATCGACGACATGACCGCACACGTGCTGAAGAAGGTTGTCGAGCGGTCGGGGATTCCCGAAGACAGAATCGACGACGTGATTATCGGCTGTGCGAACCAGGCCGGAGAGGACAACCGGAACCTTGCCCGCATGGGGGTTCTGCTTGCCGGACTTCCCGACTCGACGCCGGCGACGACGCTGAACCGGCTCTGCGGATCGGCCCTGGACGCGACGATCTATGCGGCCCGGGCGGTCAAGTCCGGAGAGGCCGACATCATCATTGCCGGCGGTGCCGAAGTGATGTCGCGCGCTCCGTATGTGATCCCGAAGAACGCCACGGGCAAACCTCTCTTCGGAAACCTGACGGCCTTCGACACGGCTCTGGGCTGGCGTTTCCCGAATCCGGTGATGGAGAAGATGTTCCCGCTGGAGTCGATGGGGGAGACGGCCGAGAACATCGCCGAGCGGTGGGAGATCGGCCGGGAGGAACAGGACGAATTTGCCCTGCGCTCTCACCAGCTTGCAGTGAAGGCGTGGGACGAGGGGAAGTATGATTCGACGGTCATACCGGTGGAGATACCGCAGCGCAAGGGTGATCCGGTGATCGTCTCCCGCGACGAAGGCCCGCGCGCCGACACGTCGCTGGAGCAGCTTGCGAAACTTCGCCCGGCCTTCCGCAGGGATGGAAGCGTGACGCCGGGGAACTCCTCAAGTCTGAACGACGGAGCCGGTGCGCTGGTTGTGGCCAGCGAAAAGGCGGTGAAAGAGTACGGACTGAAGCCGATCCTCCGCTACGTTTCCGGAGCGACCGCCGGAGTTGATCCCCGCATCATGGGGATCGGTCCGGTGCCGGCAACGCAGAAGGCACTGGATCGCGCCGGACTGACGATGGCCGACATCGATCTGATCGAGCTGAACGAAGCCTTTGCCGTGCAGTCCCTTGCGGTGATCCGCGAGCTCGGCATCGACGCCGGCAAGCTGAACGTCAACGGCGGGGCGATCGCTCTCGGGCATCCGCTCGGCATGTCGGGCGTCCGCCTGGTGGCCACGCTCGGCGACGAGATGGCCCGGCAGGGACTCCGCTATGGACTGGCGACGATGTGCATCGGGGTGGGCCAGGGAGTCAGCGGGGTGTTTGAGCGGGTGGGGTAAAAACGACAGGTATTGACCTAACGGAAAGAGCAGGGAGAGCGAATTATGTCTCTTCCTGCTCTTTTTCATATTCTCGAAACAGATCTGATGGATGAAGTGCCAATGCTCTGCAAAGTTTCAGAATGGTCATCAGACAAGGTTCTCTGACGCCTCTTTCCAGTTCGGATAGATAAACTCTGCTCATTTCAATAGTCCAGGCCACTTGTTCCTGAGTCATCCCTCTTTCCTTTCGCAGTCGTCTTATGATCTGTCCGAAAAGCAACTGGCTGTGTTCTGATGAGAGAGGTTGAAGCCCTTCCTTACTTCGCTTCTTCATGTATGCGAAGCTATCCGTCTCCTCTTTTGAGCAATGTACGGCATAGTTGACATTGTGGCATCGTACTCGTATCTTGGCGTGTCGATATGAGTGGAGGGGAAATTTAGTCCCCTCTTGCGTGAAGCTCTACAATGTGGCAAGTTCAAAGTTAGATGTGTGCATATCTCACTGTTCGAGGGAACTCCTATGCAAGACAAAGAAAACTACCGATGGTTCTCAGCGATACTGAGCATC
>CAMLOB010000615.1 GCA_946481475.1 uncultured Chlorobiota bacterium
CACTCCACAAAACATCTGTTTATCATGCCTGACCACATTCTCGATCCCGATCTTCGCGAAATCCTTCAGCGACTCTTTGCACGTCAGACCTTCGGAGTCAAGCTTGGACTGGAACCGACCAGAGCGCTTCTTGAAGCATTCGGCTCTCCTCACGAACGTCTGCGTGTCGTCCATGTAGCCGGAACCAACGGCAAAGGTTCCGTTTGCGGGATGATTGCATCAACTTTCTGTGAAGCCGGATACCGGACCGGACTCTACTCCTCTCCCCATCTGGTCAACTTCCGTGAGCGGATGCGGGTGAACGGGGAGCCCATCTCCGAAGAACGGCTGGCTCTGTATGCAAAGGAAATGATGCCGGAGATCGAACGGATCGGCTGCACATTCTTCGAGGGGACCACGGCGATTGCGCTGCGATACTTCGCCGATGAGAAGGCGGATATTGTGGTGCTGGAGACCGGTATGGGGGGGAGACTGGACGCGACGAACGTTGTCAATCCCCTCCTTTCGATTATCACGTCGATCGGACTGGATCACACGCGGCATCTCGGGGAAACCTACGAGGAGATCGCCCGGGAGAAAGCCGGTATCCTCAAACCGAGCGTTCCGGCCCTCGTGGGTCGGGTTCGTCCCAGGCTTCGCTCGGTCTTCTCTGAAGCGGCAACCGTTGTCGGTGCCCCTCTCGTCTTTGCCGAAGATATCAGCCGTGCGCTGCATCACCGGACGGAACTCTCCCGGACGATCGGTTCCTTTATTGTCGGGAACAGGGAGTTCAACCGGCTCGAAATCGATCTGCCGGGGAAACATCAGATTGAAAACGCCCGGCTTGCCCTGGCTGCTCTGACGATGCTTCCGGCGGAATTCACTCCGACCGACGAGATGATCCGTCGCGGCTTCGGATCGATCCGGAGAAACACCGGCATTCGCGGCCGGTTCGAACACGTCATGTCCTCCCCGGATGTCCTTCTGGACGTTGCCCACAACGCCGACGGAGTCCGGGTACTGGTTGAAACGCTGGAGGAAGCTCTGGCCGGAAAGAGCATCCGGTTCGTGTACGGTGCGGTGCGGGACAAGGACGTGGGGGAGGTTGCACGACTGATCGCTCCTTTGGCCCATACCGTTCATGCCGTCAGTGCCGACAATCCCCGATCGCTCCCCTCCGATGAAATCGCCCACTGGTGTCGCGAGGCAGGAATCGAGACGATCGATGCCGGAACCGTTGCGGTCGGTGTGGAGGGGGCGATCTCCTCCTGCAGCCAGGAGGAGGCTGTCGTGGTCTTCGGGTCGTTCTTTGTAGTTGCCGAGGCGATTGAATGTCTTGACGAAATGAATCCTTCAGGACTGGTAGCCGAGAGTGTCGCCGAGTCGTTCCGCTCCGGCGTGACAAGCGGCTACGATATGACCCCCCACGACTCCGACGGCTCGGTTCCGACTGCGCAAGGAGCGACCGATCGTATCGGCCGTGACCGTGAGGAACGCGTGACGGTGAAGAAGTGGGATCCGAACGAACAACCGAGAGAGCGTTTGCAGGAGCTGGGACCGCAGGCGCTGAGCGATGCGGAACTGATCGCGATCCTTCTGCGAGCGGGCACTCCGGAAAAGGATGTGTTGCAACTGAGCCGGGAGTTGCTCCGGACGTTCGGGCGTGGTATTTCCGGGGACAGATTGGTCGACATCGCCGGACGGGATATCAGGGAACTGCAACAGGTTCACGGGATCGGACCGACAAAGGCGATAACGCTTGCAGCGGCGTTCGAGCTGGGGAACCGGGTGGCTGCCCGATCGTTTGCCGAACAACCGATGATCAAGGAACCGAAGGATATTGCCCGTCTGTTTATCCCGAGAATGCGGGCGTTGCGCAAAGAGCAGTTTCACGTCATCATCCAGAACTCGGCCGGACAGGTGATCCGGACCGAGTTGGTATCCGAGGGGAATCTGAACAGTTCCATCGTCACCCCGCGTGAGGTCTACCGTCCGGCCATTGTTGAAAATGCCGCCTCGATTATCGGCCTGCACAATCATCCCAGCGGAAATCCGAAACCGAGTCCGGATGATATTGCCGTCACCCGGCAACTTGTCGAGGCCGGACGGATTCTCGGCATCAAGTTCAACGACCATATCATTATTGCAGGTGAAGAGTATGTCTCCCTGCTTCAGGAAGGTCTGATGTAATCGGAATCAACCGGGAGAATATTCATGATCAAACATCTGGTGCCGCTACTGCTCCTTCTGCTGTTCCCGGGATGCGGTCCAGGCGAGACGGAGGATGAGATCGGAGGAGAGGGCCGAAAAAGTGGAGTACAGGATACGATCCCTTCGGTCGACTCATCCATTACAGCCGGAGCGATCCGGGCTATCCGCCTGAAATCTCCCCGTTCCGGAGAGACGCTTTCCCCGTCCGGATTCACGATCAGCGGAACTGCCCGCACGTTCGAGAACAACGTCCTCTATCGGCTTGTTTTCGACTCCGTGCTGACGCTTGCCTCCGGATTCACGACGGCTGATGCCAGGGAGATCGGGACGTTCGGTCCCTTCTCGGTGAACGTGGAGTTCTCGACCGATTACGGTGGCGACGGAGTGCTGGAAGTGTTCGAGGAGAGTGCGGAGAACGGCGAGGAGATCAACAAGGTGCGGGTGCCGGTGAAGATCGTCGCATCGCCCGGGAAGAAGACCCGAACGGTCTACGTCTATTTCCCGAACAGAAGGATGGGATCGTTGAACGACTGCAAACTGGTCTATCCGATCAGTCGTGAACTCCCCGCCGAATCAAAGGCTCTGATCCGGGGGACGGTCTATCACATGTTGAAGGGAATCAAT
>CAMLOB010000616.1 GCA_946481475.1 uncultured Chlorobiota bacterium
CTTCGCCGGAGAAGTTTACGTTCCGCACAACCTCCCGATACTCATTCCAGTTTGCGATCATCGGCGAACGGGGAAGGAAGTCTGATTTGACGATGGGGAATTGCTTGTAGAGAAATCGGAGGTTGGCCTCGGCAGTGTGCAGGATGTTATTTGAGTCGCGATAGGTTTTTCCTTTATCTATTTCATAGTAAACCCTAATGATCAGGAGGGTATCCTTGTTCAATGCTTCTCCCTCCGGGAAGAGATGTCCTTTGACGACGATGTAATGAGGCGACCGGAACGTCCGCCACTTCTGCCATGTGTATCCCCCCGGATTGTCCGGGTCCGGCTTCGCCCAGTCGATCCCCTCGAACAACTGCGATGAGTTGATCGGGTTCGATGTCGACTGCCATGATGATCCGTTCCATGTCTGGTTCCACCGCTCGGTCTGCGTCGAGTCCCAACCGAAGGCAATGCCCGAGGCAATCGGATTCGTTGCACTGCCGTTGACCTTGTAGATCACCTCGCGTGGAGCGTGCCCATCAAATGCGTTGCCCGGTTCAAGATTAATCGTCATCGAGTCCGGTTCTGCGAGATGTGTGAACACGTTGTCATCCCAAGAAAACACCGTGAAGACATCCGTAAAGTACCGCAAGGCTCGCAGTTCCGACGTGTCGTAGAAGTAGAACAACGCCTCACGCGAACTCGACCCTTGATCCAGATACGACGGACGGTTCGCATGGCCTACATAGCTGACCCAGGGCACGATCCGCTTTCCCGCCGGGGCAGAATCGATCAACGTCTGATACTGGGGCCACCGGGGATAGATGTAGTTCCCCTTCTCCACCGAGCGAATGATGTAGTCTGCTCCTATACTCGATATGTAATCCCAGACGTTATCGATCGCCGCATCATAGTAGGTGTAGAAGTAGACCCCAACCGGGAAGTCCGACGGATACTGTCGGGCAATGGGAACAGGTTCCGGAAAGGTCGTCGAGACCCAGTCACGATATCCGGCCGGTTGGCCGAGTGCGGTGTCGGTAACGGCTCCTGCGATCAGCAGAAGCAACGCGAGGGTAGAACATGACCAGCCCGAGGGCGGACGGTAGTTGCGATGAGTTCTCATCGTCTCCTCCGTGGAGTTATAGTGAAAAATTGGTGGACGATGCGTATCGATCCACCAGAATTATTGCCACTGGTGTGTCACTGTTTGACCACCTCCGCTGTTGCGATGGCACGGTCATCGGCGGCATAGGCAACGAGGATATATGCCCCCGAAGCAACTGACGCACAATCCCACCTGGCCGCACCGATGTAGGGGTCAACCGTGCCGGAGACCACTTCCCGCCCGACCATATCGAAGACGGCAAAGCGAACAGGCTTCTCCTTGAGATTTCCTCGCCAGGCAATCTGCAAGACATCACGAACCGGGTTCGGCCAGAGGAACAGCCCTCCGGACTCTCCGGCAATCGGAACTTCTTCGACAACGGTGCTCGGATCGTCGAAGGGAATGTATGGACCTCCAGCCAAAATCAGAGCGACTCCCGACGTGGCTACCCCGTAGTTCGGCGTACTATATCCTACGTCGGGCCAGCCGTCGTTGTTGACATCACCGATCTCTCCACCAAAACTGAAAATGAACCGATTGAGTACGCCATCTTCGGCCGGTACGTATGATGCCTCATAGTCATGGTTCGGTCCTTCTGTACTTCCCGAGACATAGTATCGGGCATAGTGATTGAGTTTCGTTAATCCCCCGACCGGCAACATATCATAGGTACCGGTACTGTCATTAAGCGAGCCGGATGATAACGAATAATTCATTGTCCAATCTCCTTGATAGTACACGTCGGCATCTTGTAATGTAAAGCTCCGTTCGCGTATGCTCTTACGCGAGCTTAAGTACACGCGTACACCGGCAACATCTTCATATTCCTGCGAGGCAAGGTCAGCTGCACCATCCCCGTCGAGGTCATAGATGCCTAGGCCGAAAAAACTGTTGATGCCGATCTGTCCGTGGATCAATCGCAGATCACGGTCCGGTGGTCGCTCAGCCCAGGAGGCGGGGGAGTTGTCATCTCCCCAGCAGAAGCGGATCATATCGCCCACGCCGTCATAGGTTCCCCCTAAAAGCATGTCCATTTGGCCATTTCCGTCAAAATCAAAGAATCGGACGTCCCAGTTGTTTGCATCTCCAACTTCATGCGTATCTCTGATAATCACATCCGGCTCATCCAATTGAAAATCCTCTCCACCGAAGTATATCCAGACCTGATTGTCCTTGTCAGCCGTGCGGGTGGTGTCGAGGCGGGTTCCACTAAGGGTGATAATGACGTCGTTCACGCTATCGTTATCGATATCCAGCACGTAAATGTCACGAAGAAAACGCTCCAGTGCCGGATCCTTCTTTCCAAAATCTATTTCATACGCAGGAATATCGCTAACTCCGGTATCCGTCACCTCATGCAGAAATAGTTGATCATAATAACGACCGAACCCCTCTGCATCCTCTAGATAGTAGGCATAGGTCAACAGCATAAATCTCTGCCCATTGTTCCAGTAGTCGCTGACATAGGGAGGGGAGAATACGGAACCGACCGAATCCTTCTGCCAGAACGGTTCGGTCTTCGGAGGGTTTCCTCCTTCGTAGAAATACCAGATATTATCCTGCCGCTGATAGACTGCAAAGTCCGCCGTGTCATCTCCCGAAATATCCACACCGCCCCAGATGTTGTAGCCGTATTCATTAAAGCTGATATGACCCTCGACATGCATCCAGATCCTCCGAAGCTTCACCGCCTCAGGATTGGCTACCAACTGGTTCTGCGC
>CAMLOB010000617.1 GCA_946481475.1 uncultured Chlorobiota bacterium
CCGCGTCCAGTTCGAGGAATGGCTGGGCGGAGGCGCGTAGGCTGAAGAGCTCGTCGAGCGGGATTGGAAGCGGCGCCGGGTAGTTCATGGAGGTCTTCAACTCTTCGTTGAGCGGCCGGAGGTGCTGATATCACGGCTGAGCACCAGTGGCTCGTCAGGCTCGATCTCGATACCGAATTCAGCCAGCACGTTCTGGACGCGGGCCAGCGTGTCCGGATCATCGGTCAGGTCGATCTCCTTCCCGACTCCGGTCAGGCCGACCGGCAGATGAACGATATGAATCTTGAGCAGTCGCAGAGGGGACAATCGCCGGCGCAGTCCCGCAGTAGAGGAATCGTCGGCAAGCTCCGCAACCATACTGACACCCCGAAGTCCGGTAACGCTCCCGTCATCAAGCGTATCGACCGTGTAGCGGGCAAGTCGGCGGAAGTTCACAAACTCGGTCACCACCTTCGATTCCTCGCCGACGAATCCCGCCTCCAGCGTCACCTTCTGAAGATCGGGCAACGCATTGGTATCCTTCACATCGCCGATAATCACTTTAGCGGTTTCGGCATCGACCCCCGAATCGCTGCACGCGGAGATTCCCGCAGCAGTCAGAAGAACGAGAAGCGCATATCTCGATCCTGTCCGGAGTCGGCGGTTGTGATTCTTCCGGTTCATAACATCAACTCGGTAACTCGGTGGCAATTGACTCTCACTCTCAATATCCCAATTCAAGATCAAGCGCAAGATCAAACGGCTGCACACCCGCCCGACCACTTGTTTCCACCGGAAGGTAGAAGCGGGCCTCGATGCGAACCGTGATCATGTTGTTCTTCCGATCCAGCGTCTTCAGCATCATCGTCCCCTCATTGACGTAACGCTCTCCGCCGGTCGATCCTCCGGTCTCCGTCACCTGCCCCGTCCAGAACTGCTCCGGTTCGTTCGCATTTCGTTGCCGCAGCGACACCATCATCCCCCCTTTCGCCACGTCGGGAATAAAATTCTCGAACGGATGCTGATCCAGCGGAAGGTCATCAAAGGGGCCGTCGTTCGGACCGACACGAAATGTGGGGATGAAGAGCGTAAGTCCGCGCAGACGATACGGGTTATCGACAACGATCTGATTAGTCCCGACCACATAGTCGGTCCAGGCCGGAGGAATGGCCGCGCTGATCGAGACACCGATCCCCCGCACGACATCGCTGCTGTCGATCACCCGGTACTGCAACCAGTCGGTCAGGTTTACCTCCACCGTCTCCAGCGGACCGTTCAGTCCGCTCGTGTCGGGTCGTCCCTGAAACCGGAGGATGGCGCGCCGGAACCGGGTAGCGTTGACCGGCACCTCGATCGTATCGATCCGGGTTCTGATCACCTCCACGGTATCCCGTATCGTATCCCGCTTCACCCTTGTGATCTCCACCGTGTCGATTCGCTCGATGATCACCGTATCGATTCTGGTCTCGATGATCGTATCCCGACCATTGATCACCACCGTGTCGATATGGGTGACCACCGTCGTGTCGATCCGTCCGGTAACCGGATCCAGCGGCGTATCGTTGCAGGCGGCAAGCGAAGTAAGGACGAGCAGAATCAGGGCAAGCACCCATCCCGCTCCTCTTCCCCCTTCCGGAACAGGCATCGGTTCCGGACGATATATGTTCTGTTGTTTCCTCATTCCGAAACGGCTTTCAGACTGTTCTCACCTGTTCAGAATCCAAAATCGTACCGGACTCCGAAACTCGCCCCCCAGTTGCCGGTGACAAGGTACTGTCCGTTGAACGTATACACAAGAGACGACGCCTCCAGCGACAGCGGGAGGGAAAGAGAGGAAGAGAGGTTTGCGAAGTCGAGCAGGTCAACCCCGACACGCCCGCGAACCAGCGGACCGCTCAGGTGCGTGGAAGAACCGATCGTTCCCTGCAGTAAAAGGGGAACGCCCAGAAGATCGGCCTCCCGTCCGATCGTCAGTCCGAACCACGTGATGTTCGGTCGCTGTTCGATCAGGACCACATCATCCTGACTATAGAAAAGGGACTGCGTATAGCGTTCACGCCCCCCTTCGATCCCGGCCCGCCATCCGTTCAGGAAGGGCGTGGAGACCGAGGCACCGACGGCGAAGTTTTCCCGGACCAGATCGTCCAGGAACTGCGTCTCCACTCTCAGGGCATTGTTGTCGGCAAAGTGCTGCGTGCCGATCCCCTTGCGGAACTCCAGGGCCAGACGATTTTCCGATCCGTCCGATCGCTCACCTTCCCTGCCGATTTGGTCGATCGGAGTAGTCGGCACCGGCGAGCGGTGGAGATTTGTCTCGTCGGTTCCGTCGCGCGGAACGATCTTCTCCGGGGCAATCAGCGACCGGGTCTGCGGTTCGATCCCCCGGCTGTTTTCCTGTGCCCGCCGCTTCATCAGGTCGATCCGGGAAGGCTCGGCAAGCTCCGCATTCTCATGACCGGATTGATCCGGCAGTGAATTCTGCGGTCGGTCGGGAACCGGAACGTAGACGATTTTTTCGACCACCTTCTCGACGACAACTCTTTCAGGAGAACCGTCCTCGGCAACTCTCTCCGTTGCCGCAGCCTCATTCCGTTCCCCCTTATCGTTCCATGCAGAAGATGCGACCTTTTTATTCCCTTCCTCCCCTTTCTGCAAGAGACCCATTTCACTGGAGGAAGAATTGCGCACATCTCCCATTCCACGGTCTGTGTCGGCTCCGGACGAAGCGACCACAACTTCAGAGCCTGCTCCCGAATCCATCCAGAGAAAGACACCACCGCCGACCAGCAGACTTCCGAGGAGGAATCCCGTCAGCAACGGAAAAAGGC
>CAMLOB010000618.1 GCA_946481475.1 uncultured Chlorobiota bacterium
GTAACGATCACGCCGTTGAAGTCGAGAGATTTCCGCAGAACGTTCAGGATAGTCGGCGACAGCGAGGCCGGCAATCCTTGCGGATCGAGTGCCGGAACGGAGAGATGGGCAGACATGATGGTGAGCAGTCCCTCCTCGATCCCCCGGCGGAACGGAAGCAGCTCAAGTCGCTCCATCTCCTCCGGACTCCGGTGGAGCACCGGCAGACCGATATGGGAATCGACGGCGGTATCGCCGTGACCGGGAAAATGTTTGCCGCAGGGGATCACGCCCCCCGAAAGCATCCCCCGGATATATGCGGCACCGTGCCGCGCCACCTTTTCCGGGTTCTCGCCGAACGACCTGATGTTGATGATCGGGTTTTCCGGATTGGAATTCACATCGAGAACCGGAGCGAAGTTCCAGTCGATCCCGATTTCCCCCATTTCCAGAGCAATCCTGTGGGCGATCTCCTCGGTCAGCACCGGATCATCCCCCTCCCCGAGAGCCATCATTGCCGGATAGTGCAGCCCTCCGCCGAACCGCATTGCCGTGCCGAACTCGCAATCAGCCGCAAACAATAGCGGATGATCCGTCCCTTTCCGCAAATCGGCAATCGTTCCGGCCGCCTCCTCCACACTCCCTTCGAACAGGACAAAGCCACCGACTCCGCTTTCAACAAGGGAGAGAATATCGTCCCGATACCATTCCCCTCTCATATAGTCCCCGCAGTTGAGCCGCGGGAAGAGATGCCGTGCGGGTCGTGAATGCCGATTGGTCACAAAAAAGCCGTAATTCAGTTTGTTTCAAGCAAAACAGCGAATGCAATAGGGTGTGCGGACAAATTGTCGTCACCGCCGATTTCCGTATCTTTGGAGCTTAGTGTCGCCATGCCGGGTGATACTTCACGTGTCTCTCGATAACCACGTCTACTGCATATGGCAGCAAGTAAAAGCATACTCTTCGTCACGAGCGAGGTCACGCCATTCATCAAGACCGGAGGGCTTGCCGATGTCAGTGCAACTCTTCCTCTGGCTCTTGTAGAGCTTGGCCACGATGTCCGCATCATTGCGCCGAAATACGGAAATATCAGCGAACGACGCAACAGAATTCATGAGATCAAGCGGCTGAAGGACATTCCGATCATGGTCTCCGGCAAGGAGACGATGGCGACAGTCAAAAGCTCGCAGGTCGTTAACTCCAAGGCAAAAGTCCAGGTCTATCTCGTCACCAACGACGACTATCTGGAGCCATACAAGGGGGCCTACGTCAACCCGAAGACCGGCAAGGACTTCGCGAACAACGACGAGCGGTTCATCTTCTTCCAGAAAGCCGCAATCGAAACCTGCTTCCGGCTCGGCTGGAAGCCGGATATCATCCACTGCAACGACTGGCAGACCGGACTGATTCCGGTCTTTCTGAAAGAACTCTACACCGATAACGATTTCTTCAAAAAGACAAAGACCGTCTTCACAATCCACAACCTGAGTTATCAGGGGGAGTTCCCGGAGTCTTCCTTTGCAAGCACCGGTCTCTCCGAAGAACTCTTCAGTCCCTCGGGCGTCGCCCACAACGGGAAACTGAACATGATGAAGGCCGGCATCGTCTTCGCCGACGCGGTGACAACCGTTTCGCCGACCTATGCCAAGGAGATCATGAAGAAGGAGTACGGGGCGGGTCTGGAGGGTGTGATCCGCAAGCACAAGAACAAGTTACACGGTATTCTCAACGGCGTCGACACCGAGATCTGGAATCCGGCCATCGATAAGCTGATCGAGGAGAAATACGACGCCGATTCGCTGACCGGCAAGTACGAGAACAAGACCGCTCTGGCAAAGGCGTTCGGGCTGGAGGCCAACCTGGACACACCGATCATCTGCATGATCGCCCGCATGGTCGAACAGAAAGGCTACGACCTGGTGATCAGTGCCATGGACGATATCGTGAAGATGGGGGCGCAGGTGGTGATTATGGGTGAGGGGACCGGAAAGATTCCGAAGGCTCTGGAGAAAGAGGCGAAGAAACACAAGAAGAACGTGGGCCTGAAAATCGGCTACGACGAGGAGACGGCCCACCTGATGCAGGCCGGAGCAGACATCCTGCTGATGCCCTCGCAGTTCGAGCCGTGCGGACTGAACCAGCTCTATGCCATGGCTTACGGCACTGTGCCGGTGGCCCACGATACGGGTGGACTGAGCGATTCGATAGAGAAGTACAACGCCGCAAAGAAGACCGGCACCGGCTTTCTGTTCAAGAACTATTCCGCCGGAGATATGCTCAAGACGCTTGAACAGGCCGTGACTCTCTTCCGGGAAGATGAAGAGGAGTGGGAGAACCTGCAACTCCGCGGAATGGAAACGGATAACTCCTGGAGAGTGTCGGCCGAGGAATACTCGTCGAACGTCTATCCGTGACAATTCCCCGGGCGGGGTGTACGTTGCACCGGGTCGGGAAACGTCCTTCGTCTCCCGACCTCTTTTCGTAGAGGGACCGATTTTTGGAGTTTGGAGACGACTCCCCCTGTATAGATTGATCCTGTATAGATTGATTCCGTATGACTATAAACAGATTTGCACGTCTTTTCTTCGGCCTTGCCGCGACGCTGGGAACTCTTGCTTCCTGCAACGATAATCCGTCGCAAATCGGTGAGGAGTATCTGCCGGAGAACGTCGAGTTCAGGCAGATCGATCTGCCGGTTTCCGAAGTATCCTTCACAAGCGGCATCGCAAGGGTCGCGAACACCTCCAACCAGTTGAACAACGCCATTCTTGTCGGCCAGGCACCGGACGGGACAACAGCCCACAGTCTGCTGACGTTGATCGAGCG
>CAMLOB010000619.1 GCA_946481475.1 uncultured Chlorobiota bacterium
GGTGGCAGCAGCAACGCGATGAGCAGTAGCGATTACGGGTTTATCGGTGGTGGTCAAAGCAATCAGTTGAACTCCTTATCGGACTATTCATCGGTAGTCGGCGGCAGCAGTAACGCGATGAGCAGCAGCGATTACGGGTTCATCGGTGGGGGTCAGAGTAATCAGTTGAACTCCGCGTCCGATCGTTCGGCCCTTGTAGGGGGGCAGAGCAATCAGATCAGCAGTTCCGACTACGGATTTCTCGGTGGTGGTCAGAGCAATCAGTTGAACTCGACGTCCGATCATTCCGTTCTGGTCGGCGGACTCAGCAATCAGCTTACATCGTCGACCTATTCCGGCATCGTGAGCGGGCGAAGCCTCACTATCGGCTCGGGATCCGACTACTCGTTTATCGGCGGCGGCCAGTCCAGCCAGATCAGCAGTTCCGACTGGGGGACGATTGCAGGGGGGAGCGGCAACCAGATCACCGGAGGTTCGGACTATACGCTTATCGGCTCCGGCTCCAACAACCAGCTCTCATCGGGGTCCGATTATTCCTCCATCGCCGGCGGCAGGAACAACCAGATCGACAACGGCCAGTATTCTATCGTCGGTTCCGGCAACGGCAATCGTCTGACCTCCGGCTCCAACTACTCGGCGATCTTCAGCGGATCGAGCAACCAGATCGATGCGGGTGATTACTCTTTTATCGGAGGTGGTACAAGCAACTCGATGACCAGCCTGACGGACTATGCCGTGATAGTGGGTGGGGAGAGCAATACGATGAACAGCTCGGCCAATTCGTATATCGGCGGCGGCGAGAGCAATTCCATGAACGGTGCGGAGCATTCGGTGCTGGTCGGGGGACGGAGCAACGGGGTGACCGGAGACTACGCGGCGATGGGAGGGGGGCGCGACAACAGCGTCTCGGCAAACTATTCGGTGGTGCCCGGCGGTCGGGGTCTGACGCTCAGCGGCAGCGGCTCCTTCGGCTTCCTGGGGAACAACATCGGGTCGAATAATATGACTGTGAGCGAGAACAATGTCTCGGTGCTCGGCAATACCGATCTGTGGATGGCGAACAACGACAACGCGGCCAGTCAGGTCCGTTTCTACGAGCCGAATTCGTCGACGGGAACCTTCCCCTCCGGGACGAATTATACGTCGCTTCAGGCCCAGGCACAGGCGCAGGATGTCAATTACATCTTCCCCGATACGGCCGGTGTAGTGGGGGATGTTCTCGTAGTGAAAGCGATCAGCGGCACTCAGGTGACGCTGGACTGGGCCAGAACAAACGAGACGGGGGGGCTGGGCTCGCTTCTGTTTGCGCGCAAGACGGCAAACGAGACGATTTCAAATGCGACTCTGCAGAATGATGATCACCTGACGCTCGCGTTGCAGGCGAACAAGACCTACGAGATCAGCGGGGCTCTCTATGTGAAACGGAGCAACGGCAATGGTCAGTTTGATGTCGCCTGGGATGTCCCGACCGGATCGACGATGCTGATCTCGTATTTCGCAAACGAATCGAAGAGCGGCAACAGCAACTCCGGTGCCGATATCCGGGATCAGGACGGAATCGGAGATCTGAACGGAACGGGATATTCCACGATCGGCATCAACACCAACTGGAATGTGATTCACTTCAAAGGTCTGGTTGTGATGGGGTCGACCGCGGGGAATATCACACAGATGTGGGCACCAACGAGCGGAACCGCCACGGTCTACATCAACTCCTACATGGGAGCAAAGATCGCCGAGAACTGAGCAGCCGGTCGATCTTCTTTTTCCTTCCCTTTCGGACTCACAGCCTGAAGTTCCTTGATCGTGCAATAAGAAGATCGGGAAGGGCGTCCTTCCGCACCCTGAAAAGGGGGTAGAGGTAGAATCCGGAGTCGGAGCGCGTGAATTGAAATTGATCCCGGGGTGAAATAACAGTTACAGGGGCCCCTCCTACCGCCTCCTGAAAACGGGAAAGTGCAGGGCCGGTAAAGCCTCCCTTTGACGACGAACATCCGGGAAATTTCGATCAGGGTATTCACACCTTGAAATGTTCGGGACGGAAAATAAGGTTCGGAGAGAATCGTTCTTAGCAAGCTTGAAATTTTTCGGCTTACGAAAGAATGGTTCAGGCGGTTGAAAACGGAGCAAATGTGCCGCTGAAACTGCGGGTTGGGGTCTCCGGAAAAGGAAAAAACAGCTCGGGAAATCGTCTTCCGATTCCCCGAGACCCTTGGTAGACAAGGCTTTGCGGGTGGATTCGGCTTTCATTTACATCTTACGTACAACTTCCTCGAAAAAATCTCTTGCTCTCTGATCGAAAGGGGCGTATGTTTGCAGCCCTTTGATAATCGAGGGGGGCGGAAACGGGGAGAGGGAAAGCGGTAGTGATATAACTCGCTACAATCAAAACACTTGTTTTGGGAAAGCTTTCGCCGTATATTTGCAGCCCTTGTGCTTTGAGGGGCACAGAGTTCATTGATAACAAGAGTGACCAGGCCGAGCCGGCGGTTCGCGATGACGCGAACGGGCAAGCTTGGGGAAGACAGAAAGGAAGCCATAAAGGTTCGCGACAGGCTCCGACGACGATTCGGAGCTGTCAAAACAAGCGAACCCGTATTGACAGGTAGCCGGGGTTCTCGACGTGAGATTTCTCGAACGGAACCGGCTCCAACCTGATCAATTCATTTGAAGAGTACTTAAATACTCAGAATTGAGAACAGGATCTTTCCTTGGATTGAATTTATTTTTTCCAACGGAGAGTTTGATCCTGGCTCAGGACGAACGCTGGCGGCGTGCTTAACACATGC
>CAMLOB010000620.1 GCA_946481475.1 uncultured Chlorobiota bacterium
CGATGTTCCGGATGCCACAGGTGTGCCGATCGGCAATATGGTGGTGCCGAATTGCGATTTCGGCGTCACTTCGATCGTAAAATTCGCCGTCGGTGTCTATGACGTGACCATCAACGTCAGCGATCCGGTGACGGGACTGCCGATCACATTGAATTGCGGTTCGATCACGGCAACGATCGCCGACGATCTTGCCGGCTCGAACGGCTGCGCGATCGTTACCACGACCTCGTTGGGCATGCCCGGACCGAACATGTTCCGGATCCGGACTTATACGGCCGGAGGATGTACACCGGATGATCTTCCCTTCATGTTCAAGGTGACGGGACGGCCGTAAGACTTGCGGTTTGAACTCCGGACTCATCTACCCTCACAGCGGAGCATATCCCTCCACAGCGACAGTGCTGTGGAGGGATATTGTTTTTGATTCCGGTTGCTGATCCGCCCTTTGCTTCGGCACTCCATCTTCCTTCCCGCCGGTACCGCACTCCGGCCGAAGTCCGCCGAAATCCGTTTCGGTATTGAACCGATTTCCGGCTCGTGCTACCTTACCCGATACATCAATTGGCTGGACTAAACGAAAGCTGCGAGGGCCCTCAACTCTTCGGGCGGAAGCCATTTCTATCCATCAAAACCTCTGAGAGGGGCAGTAGGCTGAGGCTGCAGCCGGACGGAGAATGTGCGAACAGGCTGGATCTACAACAAACAACCTTCATTCAGGAGAAAGCATTATGAAACGACTATCCCTCATCAGCAGGACATTACTGGGCGGATTTCTTGCCCTTGCACTGACGACGACGAGTTATGGCCAGACGACGGGTCAGACGGCGGACGTGCCGAAGACGATCAGCTATCAGGGATTGATCAGCACGCCGGACGGCGGGGCGATTGCGGACGGGAGCTATGAGATCACGGTGACGATTTACGGAGATGCGGAGGGGAAGAGTGTGGTGTGGCGGAACAGCTACACGACGGACGTACGAGGGGGTTTGTTCAACCTGTACTTGGGTGGAGCGGATGCTCCGTTGCCTGGTGCTGGTGCATTGAACCGCCCGTTGTGGGTGGGGACGCAGGTAGCGGGTTCGGGGGAGTTGCGTCCGTTGACGCCGTTGAGCGCATCGCCGTACGCATTGAACGTGGCGGACAAAGCGGTGACGGCGGAGAAGCTGGCCGCAGGAGCGGTGACGGCGGAGAAGGTGGACATGGACTACGTGTCGGAGATCCGGATCGACGGAGAGAAGGTGACGGGGAAGGGGACGGTGTTGAATCTGGAGAGTGACGAGAACATCAGCCTGAAGTACGACGCGGTGACCGGTAGTGTGAAGATCGGGAGTGTGACCGCGGCAACTGGAACACGTGACGGGGAGAAGGGGGCAAGAACGCAGGCTACTCCCGATTCCTGGAATTCCGGAGGTGATCTTGTAACGCCGGCCGGTGTTCCGTTATTGGCCGTAGCTACGGACTGGATCGGCACAGGATCCGGAGGAGCCGTCACTCCGCCAATTCCATTCAATATCAAAGTCAATAACGCAATGGTCATGCGTTACGCCCAGAATACGGCAGGGGTGGGAACTGTGAACGTTATCGGAGGAGACGGCACCAATGCAATGCCGTTGGCTACCTCTACAGGTTCGGTCATAGCAGGTGGAGGTTCTGCAGGGGCGGCAAATTTCATTCACGGCAACTACGATGTGATCAGCGGCGGTGACAACAACGTGATCGGTACCGTATCGAATAACTTCGATTATTCAACCATCAGCGGCGGCAACAACAACTCGATCCAGAATGACTTCGCAACGGTTGGCGGTGGCCAGACAAACACGGTCAACAACGACTGGGGGACAATCGGGGGCGGTGACAACAATACCGTCAGCGGAAACTACGGGACGATCAGTGGCGGTGCCAGCAACGGCGTCTCTATCGATTTCGGTACGGTCGGCGGCGGGAATGGGAACAATGTCGGTGCACTGGCGGCAACGGTCGGCGGCGGGAGTGGGAACAACGTGAACGCACCGGGTGATCACGGGACGATCGCGGGGGGCGAGATCAACATGGTCAACGGTCTGCACGGCACGGTGGGCGGCGGTATGAACAACCATGCCAACGCCGAAGGCGACGTGGTTGCCGGCGGCCAGGACAACCACATCCACTTTCCGTTCGGTTTTGTAGGGGGGGGGCGGAATAACCATATCAATGCAGACTACGGGGTGATCAGCGGCGGGCAGGATAACCATATCGCTCCGATGGGACTGAACGGCACGATCGGCGGCGGCATGGCGAACATGCTGGATGCGGGACGGGCCACCATCGGCGGCGGTGAGGCGAATCATGTGGTCGGCTCCGGTGACTTCTCGACAATTGCCGGCGGCCAGGCGAACCATATAGATGTACCCCATGCCACAGTCGGTGGAGGAGAGGCAAACAATATTGTTGCCGGAGGAACCTACGGCACAATCAGTGGTGGCGTGGCCAATCACATTGACGTACAGCACGGGACAATCGGCGGCGGCGAGGCCAACAGCATTAACGCGGCAGGAGCTTACGGAACAATCGCAGGGGGGTCGGCCAATGCGGTTGACGTGCAGCACGGTACGATCGGTGGTGGTGAAGGGAATCAGGTACTTGCCGCAGCGTACGGAACGATTCCGGGAGGGGATAATCTTCAGGTGCTCAACGGTTATGGTCAGACAGCCGTGGGGTTCTTTAACGATCCCTGGGGTGGAGCTGTCGCTCCCCGGCCTGCGCCCCTTGTCCTGACGGACGATCCCCTTTTCAT
>CAMLOB010000621.1 GCA_946481475.1 uncultured Chlorobiota bacterium
GTCGCGGATCTCGTCGTGGAGCGTGTTGCTTTCGTCGATGCGGGCGAGGACGAACCGGTCCGCACCGGCACCGCCGTAGAGGATGTCGGCGCCGAGGCCACCGACCAGCACATCGGCACCCTCATTGCCGTAGATCCAGTCGTCGCCGGCCTCACCATGCAGGGTATCGTTGCCGATCCCGCCCCTCATGGTGTCGCGGCCGATACCGCCGTAGCGCAGGAGAGACTGACGGCAGACCGGATCGTCATGTGGCAGAGGGCCGATACGGGGGGACCGGTTGTTGCAAGAGGGTATGTCGTTCAGGGGGATACGATTGGTGCGAGAGGGAACATGATTCAGGGAGAGCCGACCGTCTGGGATGCGGTTCTGAATGGCGAAGCGGTTCTCCGGGCGGACCGGAACCAGGAAGTTATACAGCGGGTCGAGGGAAGAATCACGGCGAACACCGAGATGACATCCACCACCAGCCTCCAGCTCAGTCTGGAAGATGAGAAGCTGAACGAAGAGATCAACGCTTACATCGAAGCGCTCCGCGGAATCATCGACGGGCACGACGACGTGATCGGTTTCGCTTTCACGATCAACGGCGAGATGAAGAACGCCGACATCTACGCATCGGGCGAGCTCTTCGGACGCCTCTGGCCGAAACTTCTCCGTGCGGCAGCAACTGAAGCGGTGGCGGAGAAGGGGGAAGAACATGTTATCGGCCGCGTGCAGGTGGTAGAGGATTGCCTGGTGGAGGCGGCGAACGCCGAGCCGCAGGAGGAGGATGTGAACGACCGGATCCGGGTGGTGACGCGGGAGAGCAGCGAGCATATCCTCTTCGAGACGCAGGATGCGGAGAACCGGAACGGGTGGGTACATCGAAATTATATGAAGCTGGAGTAAGATGTCCGGCATGTCGGCTCCGGCACGTCGGCGGAGCATGGGACACGGATGGGGCGGATTATCACCGATAGGTGCCGACTCCGACGCGGAATCGCCGACGACGAAGAAAGCCCCGTAACGTCCCCGTTCCATACGGGTGTCCGTCGTAAGTTCGGCCGGAGGGTCGGACGAAAAACATCCGAAACAGAGCGCCGGAACTTCCGTAGCTCTCGCGTTCAACAAACCCGCTTTTACACAATCAGGAGGACTGATGATGAAGCCCTTATCATTTCGCTCGCTCACTCTCGCCTTGCTTGCCCCCGTCGTTGTCGCCTCTCTGTTCATTGCCGGGTGCGATGAGGGGGGGTCCAGAGGACAAGTATCAATGAGGGCGCTTGGAGGATCGGAAAAATCCGGCGAGGTTCAGTATGAGGCGATGGCCGCAAGCGAAGAGGACGTCTACACGGACGATGCCGTTGCCGCCGACTCCGTTACGCAGGCCCCCTCCTTCAATTACACGGAGATCTACGAAAACCCCTTCCGCGCAGTCAACACCTCCCCTCTCTCCACGTTCTCCATCGATGTCGACGCTGCCTCCTACAGCAACGTCCGGGGCTATCTGAGCCGGGGAGAACAGCCCCCCGCAAGCGTCGTTCGGATCGAGGAACTCGTCAATTATTTCGCCTACGATTATCCCGAACCGACCGGCGAGCATCCCTTCGCCTTCAACACCGAAGTGGCCGACTGTCCGTGGAATCCGGGGCATCGCCTGATTCGCGTTGCGTTGCAGGGGAAGGATGTGCAGGCCGCCCAGCTTCCTCCGTCGAATCTCGTCTTCCTGATCGACGTCTCCGGCTCGATGGAGAGTGAGGACAAGCTGCCGCTGCTGAAACAATCGTTCCACGCCCTGATCGACGCTCTGCGTCCGGAGGATCAGGTCGCCATCGTCGCCTATGCCGGCAATGCCGGACTTGTTCTCCCCTCCACTTCCGGTGCCGACAAGAAGACGATCCGCAGGGCGATCGATATGCTGGAGTCCGGAGGTTCCACCGCCGGAGGGGCCGGCATTACGATGGCCTACAGGATTGCGAAGAAATACTATCAGGAAGGAGGGAACAACCGGGTGATCCTGGCCACCGACGGTGACTTCAACGTCGGCGTCTCCGGCGATGCCGAACTGGTCGGTCTGATCGAGTCGAAACGGGACGAGGGGATTTTCCTGAGCGTCCTCGGCTTCGGCACGGGGAACTTTCAGGACAGGAAGATGGAAGGACTGGCCGATAACGGAAACGGCAATTATTACTACGTCGACAATCTGCGGGAGGGAAAGCGGATTCTCGTCGGCGAACTCTCCTCGACGCTCTACGCGATTGCGAAGGATGTGAAGCTGCAGATCGAATTCAATCCGGCAAAGGTGAAGGCATACAGGCTGATCGGCTACGAGAACCGGGTTCTTGCCGCGCAGGATTTCGACAACGATGCGAAGGATGCCGGAGAACTGGGGGCGGGACACTCGGTGACGGCTTTCTATGAGGTCGTTCCGGTCGGTGCCGAAGTCGGCTACGCGGTCGATCATTCAAAGGCCGACGAGTATCAGGATGCCGACAAAGAGCCGGTCGTTTTCGGTCCCGGCGATCTGATGGCCGCCCGCCTTCGTTACAAGGAGCCGACCGGATCATCCAGCAAGCTGATCGAACATCACGTTGCCGACGGCCACCGGCCGATTTCGCAGGCGACCGCAGAGTTCAAGTTTGCCGCCGCCGTGGCCGGGTGGGGGATGCTGCTGCGCGGATCGGACTACTCCGGCGATGCCTCCTTCAGTCAGATCGCAAGTCTGGCCCGTGCCGGACTTGGCCGCGACGAGCAGGGATACCGGTTCGAGTTCCTGACGCTGGTCGAGAAGA
>CAMLOB010000622.1 GCA_946481475.1 uncultured Chlorobiota bacterium
AACACCTTGCCGCTCAGATTATCCAGTCCCTGCGGATCCCACAGTCCGTCGGCATCTCCGGTCGTGATCAGGATATGCCGGTCGGGAGTAATCACCACACGGCTCCCCATATGTTCGGCCGAAGCCTCGATGCTGTCGATCAGGACCATCGGATTCAGGAGCGTATCGGTTGTACAGTGATATTCGTAGCGGACCAGACGTTGCAGGATGCGGTGCGCGACCTCCGGGTGCTGATAGCTGTAGACCAGATAGACATAGGGAGAATCAACAAAATTCGGGTGAAGGGCCATGCCGAGCAGACCGTTGTTCATCCGTTCCAGCACACCCGGAATCCTCAGCAACAACCGAACCTCGCCGGTCTCCGGATCGACCCGCTTGACGTTCCCCTCCCGCTCGGTCAGCCAGATACGATTATCCCTCCCCCAAAGAATTTCCCACGGAATCCGGAGTCCTGTGACGACATTCCGCGTAACCAGCGGAGTCCGGACCACGGTATCCTCCGAACCGACACTGACAACCTCGATGATCCGGTTATCCCCCTCCCGATAATCCTCCCCCTGATTTCCCGTTCCGATAAAAATTCTCCCCTCAGGCGAGACGCAAAGCGAACGGAGCTGACCGGGCATATCGGGAAAAACGCGGGGAGAAAGGTAGACGTTATCCTCCAGAACGTTCTCCCCGGTCGCATCCAGCCGAAGCTGATGCAGACCGTCGAGCAGCGTCGTCACCAGAAGCGAACCCTCCCACTCGGGGAACTTCTCTCCGTGATAGAGGTCCAGGTCGGACGGTCTGGCACTCAGAATCGATCCTTCATACCAGTCGATAATCGGTTCGACCACATTCGAATCCGAACAGAACTGCAGTTCGGATTCGATCGGATCGCCGTCACATTTTCCGAAGACATGGGGCCAGCCGTAATTCCTTCCCCCTTCAAGAAGATTGACTTCTCCGTGTGAGCTCCCCCCCCAATCGGTCGCATAGATTTTTCCCGTCACCCCGTCCAGCGTGATACTGATCGGATTCCTGAATCCGGTCCCCCAGATAAGGTTGAGGGGATGAGGATAATCGGGCCACGGGTTATCGGTCGGGACCGCTCCGTCGAGCCGGACCCGAAGAATTTTCCCCCGCGTCGACTCGTGGCTCTGCGCCTCCTCGAAGAAATCGCCTCCGTCGCCGATACCGATCAGCAACGTCCGGTCGGGCAGAATCTTCAGCGCTCCCCCCAGATTCCCTGCAACCGTATGCAGACTGTCGACCAGAGTCAGCGGCATGACCAGCGTGTCGCCGGATGCGTTGTAGGAATAGCGGACGATCTTCCCGAGATGCTGCCAGTCTCCATCGGGATAGGATCGGATATAGGAATAGTAGACGTAGAGGTAAGGGGAACTGTCGAAATCCGGATCGAGCGCCATACCGAAGAGTCCCATTTCATCCGGACTGAACAGATCGGAAACGCGACCGACTTCGTGGACCGTTCCGGTCTCCGGATCAACCCGCGTAATCCGTCCGTTCCGCTCCGCTATCCAGAGCCGCTTATCACTCCCCCAGAGGATCTCCACCGGCAGATCGAGTCCGGTAGCGACATTCCGCACTTCCGCACGGTTCTGCGCATGAAGAGAAGGGTTGACGAGAAGGGAACACAGCAAATGGAAGGCAAGAGTTAAATAAGTTCTGAACACGGTGATGGTTTCTCCCTGGATAAATGTTTGCTCCATGCATCAATCCGAAAGACACGGATCTCATGCATTTTGCCACAGGGGAATATCTGAAAGCGGCTCAAATTCCGGCAGACCGAAAACGTATCAAAATTCCCTGCCGCCGGAATCCTTCCCTTTCTTCCGTAACGGCAATCCCGACAACAGACCGGGCATCTCCCACCCTCCGCAAAGGGAAAGACGGAGATGCCCGGTGCTCCTGATCGTATATCTTCAACCCGACCTTCTCTTCCCCGATCGGTCCTCTCCTTCAGGAAAGTTTTGCGTAGACGATTTTCCGTATCGTGTCGAACTGCAGATAGGGATAAGTCTCACGAAGCCGTTCAATGGCATCGGCGCTCGCCATATTCTTCCGCATTTCGCGATAGTTTTTCCGAATCATGTAATCTCTCAGTGCCTTCTCATAGATCAGTCCGTGGCTTTGCAACGCGGCATAAATTTCGTCGTTGATCAGCTCGGCCAGAGGATTTCTTTCGACTTTCTTCGGCTTGAAGCCGTCATCGGCAACCAGCGGATAGCTTTCGCCGATCGCGTTCCCCCGGGACTTTGCCTCACGGATCATTGAACGTGCAGTTCGTGCCATACAGAACCTCCTGATGTTTTGTGTTGATGATAAAAAGGGTATGTACCCGAATTCTGTATGTCGTAGAGAAATGAACGTCCGTCGCTCCGCGATTGTTGATGTAATAGTTGCTGATAGAACCGATCCGGATGCGGCAAAAAAAAAGCCGAACGCAAGCACGTTCGGCTGAAAGGGTCCCAACAGCTGATCGTGAACGTACTTGTTATACCCTGTCGATCCGGCAGCCGGTTGCTGCAGCGTCAGATGCGATGTTCAGGCGTATTCCGTATACGTTCGTTCAATAAGCGTTGAGTGTTCGGGTTTTGGAACTACAGGAGGAACTTCCCCTTTTCATGTGCTACAGACCCGATACATCAGCAGATGTTACAGGCGGCACAGCCATACAAACACATCAATCAAAAAAAAGTTAGCGGCACAGTCAATTTTTTTTGCGCAGGAAACCCGAGAAGGGAGGAAGCGGAAACTTCC
>CAMLOB010000623.1 GCA_946481475.1 uncultured Chlorobiota bacterium
CTCAACAACTTTTGTACTACTATTCATAGTCGAGCAGACAGAACCGGAATCGTTCGCCATCTTTCCGCAAGCACAAACACCACGATATGAAGCTGAAGGTTATCACCATTATTCTCCCTCCGGTTCTCATCGCCGGTCTCTACCTCATCTTCCTCGGTCATCGTTCCGACTACGCCGGACACTTCATGGCCGGATTCGGCGGAACGCTGTTGTTGATGATGGTAGCGGTAGAGATACAGAGCAGGAAAGGAGAGCCTCCCCCTACCGGACCGGTTGTCCTCGTGGTTCTTGTGGCCTGCATCCTCTTCGGTACGCTCGAAGAGGCCACCACCTTCCGTCTGGCGAAGTTCGATGAAGTCGATTACTGCAATCAGAATCTCGGCGCGGTTCTGGCCACACTCTGCACGCTGTCGGCCGTTCCCGAGCGTCCGGAACGGACTCCGATCATTCTTCCCTCCATCATCGTCGCATGCATCTTTCTGTTCGGAGGATTCTACTATGCCTTTCAGTAAGCTCGGCAAGAAGGAAGCGGCCCTCGTTGTTCTCGGCGTCGGCATTCTCTGCGTTGCGGGGAATCTCTGGGCAACGCTGAATCGCTCCACCATTCCCCGATCGCTCGACGGGACGGTGACCGGCAAGGAGATCGGTTTCGAGAAGCATCCGGGAGAAGATGACGTCTGTTGGTTGCTGCTGGATAACGGCGGGAAGATTCATGTCGATGCGGAGATCTGGAAGCGGGTGAACGAGGGGGATCATCTGGAGAAGGAGAGCTGGTCGACGGAGTTGATGATCGGAGAGAACGTGATGAGGCTGGAACCTTCGGCCGATGCGCGGGGGATGATTCCGGTGATGCTCGGGACGCTTCTGTTGCTTGCGGTGCCGGTTGTTCTGTTGTGGAGGGAGGGAGGACGGTTCCGACATGTCCACCGGCATACGGATCAGGATTGAAAGTTCAGGCGTCGTCCGTATGCCGATACCGGACAACTCAATACCGCTTTCAGTAGAGAGCTTGCATATCGACAGTATCTCCTATATATAGCCGATCGGTAAGGCTGACGGTGACGGCAGTCCTACTCACCGAATTCCTTTTTCAGCTTCTCAAACACTTCCCGCCGAACCGAGCGGGGAACACGACGCAAACGAGCGAGCAGATTTAACGCCGTTTCCGTAGGAGTCTGAATATTGCTTCTTCCCTGATTACAGGCCGTGCAGAGTGCCCGCAAGTTGTCGGCCTCGCCCGTTCCTCCCTGACTTATCGGAACGATATGATCAATATGAAGGCGGGTTTTGCGTTCCGGATTCAACGGATCGGGATCGTAGGGCGAGGCTCCGCACAGTTGACACGTGTAACCGTTTCGCTCCAGAATCTCAACACGCAACTGTCCGGAAATTCCTCGACTGATTGCAGGCAATGGGACAAGAGTTTCAAGGATATATTCGCCCGGCTTCAGGTCGGCCCGATCGACGTGCGATTGGATTTGCATACCGTATTCATTGCGAAGTTCTCGTATGCGGCGCTGGTAATCCCGGATTCCCGCAACTTTGGAAAGCTCGTGAGTGGTAACGATTTTCCCGACGTGTTCCTCAAAGTATCGTCGGAGTTTTGATCGTGCGCTTTCTTTCTTTTCCTTCATGATTGTTCGATAAAGCACTGCAATCGCTCGGCCAACTTGTCAGAGTCTTTTATCTCGCAACTCCACAGGATAAGCACGTCCCAACCGAGCCTTCTCAGTTCTTCCGTATTGCGGGCATCCCGTTCCATATTCTTTTTGATCTTAGCGTTCCAGAAATCCGCGTTCGCTTCCGGGCGCGTTCCTCGTTTACAGTCATGGCCGTGCCAGAAACAACCGTGGACAAGGATAATCTTGCGGTGTCGAGGTAACACGATGTCGGGTTTGCCGGGTATGTCTTTACGGTGGAGCCGGAAGCGGTACCCAAGACGATGCAGGAGCCGACGGACAAGGATTTCCGGTTTCGTATTCCGTCCCTTGACTTTCGCCATGATCCGACTTCGCTCTTCAGGCGTGAACCGGTCGGCCATACTCCTTCTTTTCCTTTTCCCGGATCCGGAACAGTTCTTCCACACTTCCGGCAACGGCAGCCGCAAGCAGCGGCGGAACGGCATTCCCGATTTGTCGGGCAATTTCGATTTTGCTTCCGGTGAATTTGAACTGATCAGGAAACGTCTGAAACCGCGCCGCTTCACGGTGCGTGATCGGTCGGTGTTGTTCCGGATGCAAGTAGCGCCCCTTTTCCGGTTTGAAAAACTCCGTCCGAATCGTAAAGGCGGGACGGTTCCACCAAAGACGCCCGAACAGATCCGTTCCTCCCGACTTCTTCCGTTTCCAGCAATCCGGCGTCAGTTCCGGCGCACGCTCCAGCAGATCGACACGATTCATTCCTTCTTCCGGAATCGCCCGGTAACGCTGCATACTCATTTGAGTGGGTGTGCGCCCGAAATGAAGATCAAGAGGAGCCGGCTCGCTTCGCAGTTCCGTTCCGACCGGTACCGGAAGATCTCCGATAGCCGAACGCACGGTATTCCATGGCTTCGGTATCCCGACAATACCGTCATCTTCAAACAGCGAGGGGGTAGCGTTTGCATATCCGTTGCTTGGGTTATAATGAGTCTTCCTCGGAGGAAATACTCTGTCGGGATCTGCGAACCGACACCCGAGAATAAAGGCACGATGCCGCGTTTGCGGAACGCCGTAATCGGCTGCAAGCAAGGCCTTTCCGAGGGCGGCGATGTCGCCTCGCT
>CAMLOB010000624.1 GCA_946481475.1 uncultured Chlorobiota bacterium
CGTTGGAAGAAAATGATGTCAGTCAACAAGATTTATTCGGGTCATTCCATGATGCACAGATATTCGTCAGGCCGTTCCGCTGCTCTTCAGGGTGTTATCAACCGGTTGGTCCGCACGCTTGCGGTGGCCTCTGCGTTGATGATGGCGACGGGAGTCTCTTCGTGCGTGGCGCAGGACAGGGACACTTCTCCGGAACTTCGCACAGTCAGTCCGTCGGAAGCCGACTCGCTGAACCGGAGTCTCGACAAGGCGAACGAAGCGTTGAATCAATCCCGCCGAACCGCCATTACCGAGGCGGTGGAACGGGTTGCCCCGGCCGTGGTCGGTATCAACGTCACCGAGGTCAGAGAGGTGCGGGGATATGATCCGTGGTCCTATCTTGAAAGCGATCCCTTCTTCCGGGATTTCATGGATATGTTTCCCCGTCGGGGATCGCGGACCTATCGCCAGGAGTTGCACGGACTCGGTTCCGGCTTCATCATTTCGCCGGACGGTTATGTGATCACCAACGACCACGTTGCCGGGCAGGCAACCGAAGTGGTGGTGACGACGACCGACGGGAAGGAGCACAAGGCAAAGATTATCGGGACCGACCGGGCGTCGGATGTGGCATTATTGAAGATCGAAGGGACCGATTTCCCTTATCTGGAGATCGGGAACTCGGATGACGTGATCGTCGGAGAATGGGCGATCGCTCTGGGCAATCCCTTCGGTCTTTTCGACATCAACGCAAAACCTACGGTCACCGTCGGCGTGGTCTCGAACACGGATGTCAATCTTCGTCCGCAGGATGATCGGGTCTATATCGGAATGATCCAGACCGATGCGGCGATCTCCTCCGGGAACTCGGGTGGTCCTCTGGTCAACGCACTCGGTCAGGTGATCGGTATGAACACCGTCATCTACTCCACCGCACAGAGCTATCGCGGGGCAGGCTCCATCGGTATCGGATTCTCGGTGCCGATCAAGCGGGTGATGGAGATTGTCGAGGATCTGAAGAAGTACGGCAAGATCGACCGCGACTTCTGGATCGGCATGAATATCCGTTCGATCGATAACAACATCGCAAAGTACCTGAATCTGTCGACCACTGAAGGGGCTGTTATCGTGGAGATTGCTCCCCGTTCACCGGCAACCGTGGCCGGACTTGAGGTGGGGGATGTGATTGCGGAGATCAACGGCAAGAAAATCCGGACCGATGAAGATCTCTATCTGATTATCAACGATGCCCGCGTCGGTGATGTGCTGGATATGAAAGTCTTCCGCAAAGGAGAGATACTGGAAAAGAAGCTGACGCTGACAAAACGCCAATAGGAGAACCGGCGAGTGGAAGAACTTCAGGATTTGACGGAAACGGAGGAAGTGAGTGCGGCCGGCAGAGTGCCGTTGTTGCTCCGTGCGGAGCATCTGGTGAAAAGCTACAAGAAGCGACGCGTCGTTCGTGACGTGTCGCTTCAGGTTTCGCAAGGGGAAGTCGTCGGACTTCTCGGTCCGAACGGAGCCGGAAAGACCACGACGTTCTACATGATCGTCGGCATGGTCAGGCCGACCGAGGGGAGGGTCTTCATGGATACCGAGCGGATCGATAACATTGCCATGTATCGCAGGGCACGGCGGGGAATCGGCTATCTGCCGCAGGAGGCGTCGGTCTTCCGGAAGATGACTGTGGAGGGGAATCTGATGGCGATCCTTGAACTTGTCCGCTACCCCCGAAGCAAGCGAAAGGCCAGGGTGGATGAACTTCTCGAAGAGTTCTCGATCACTCACATTCGCAAGCAGATGGGATATATGCTCTCCGGAGGAGAGCGGCGCCGGACGGAGATTGCCCGGGCTCTGGCTGCCGAGCCGAAGTTCATGCTGCTGGACGAACCCTTTGCCGGAATTGATCCGCTTGCGGTCGAGGAGATCATGGGAATTATCCGCTCGCTTCGCGACCGCGGACTCGGCATCCTGATCACCGACCACAACGTCCACGAGACGCTGACGATTACCGATCGATCCTATATCCTGATCGATGGGGAGATCTTCCGCAGCGGACATACGCAGGAACTTGCGGACGATCCGGAAGTGCGGCGGAAGTATCTTGGTGAAACGTTCAAACTGGAGCGATACGGTGAGTGAGAAATCGGACGGGAACGGACAGCCGATGCTGCAGGGAGTGGTGATCACCGTCAGCGACAAAGCGTCGGTCGGGGAGCGGGAAGATCTGTCCGGACCGGAAGCGGCCCGGATGCTTGGGGAGCAGGGGATCGGGGTTGTCCGGATCGAGGTTGTGCCGGATGAACCGGAGATGATCGAGGAACGGTTGCGCAACTGTATCTTCGAAGATATTCCCTTGGTCATCACGACCGGCGGAACCGGTTTCGCTCCCCGGGATGTGACGCCGGAAGCGACGCTCCGGGTGATCGAGCGGCGGGCCGACGGATTGACCGAGGCGATGAGAGCCGCATCGCTGACGAAGACGCCCTATGCCATGCTCTCCCGCGCGGTCTGCGGCATCGCCGCCGGAACGCTGATACTGAATCTGCCCGGCTCGCCGAAAGGAGTCCGGGAATGTCTGGAGGTCGTCCTGCCGGTTATTCCGCACGGACTACGGTTGCTGCGGACGGGAGGAGATGGGCATTGAGGGGGTGAGGAGTCAGCAGTGAGCAATGAGCAATGAGCTATGAGAAGTACGCGGGGGGGGGGAGCGATGAGCAATGAGCTATGAGGAGTAAGAGTTCGGGAGTGAGCAGTCAGCTAT
>CAMLOB010000625.1 GCA_946481475.1 uncultured Chlorobiota bacterium
CCGCGCCGGAACCCGCCGCCGACGCCGGGAACGTTCTATGGGCGATTCTTCCCCCCCTCCCTTAGCGGCTTCAATGGTCTTATTGACGGACGGGGTATCTATACGGATCCGGGGCGCACTCCTCGCTCGACCAACGATGAGGCAAGCATTGACATTCGCAACTTCGACATCGAGACGATTCACACCTATTGCGTGAACTTCGATGTAAACAATGTGAACGACTACCCGGTGGTGCTCGAGTACGATCTGGCCGATCTTCCAACCGGATCCCAGCTTATCTTCAAGCAGAACATTTCCGGTGTGGACCAGGCCCTGAATATGCGGACCGAGGGGGCGAACATCGGCGGCACGAGACGTGCAATCTTCATTGCCGACCCGAGCGTCAAGTCGTTCTGCATCGATTACCTGCTGCCGCGCGTCGTGCAGTTCCCGGAGATCAACCGGGGCTGGAACTTCGTTTCGCTGCCGGTGGATCCGTCCGATCCGCGTTCCTCTTCGGTCTTCCCGAACTCGAACTCCGGTGCGATCCGCTTTACGCAGAACCAGTACTCGGTGCAGGATTCGGTCCGGGCCGGTATCGGTTATTTCGTCAAGTACAGCGACATTCTGGACAACACGGTTTCCGGTGTTCCGGTCATGTTGATTCACGAGGTCCTGACGCCGTTCAGAATCCGTCTCTTCGAGGGATGGAACACGGTGGGCGCTCTTTCGGTGCCGACGACCGTCGCCGGTATGACGTTCGGTCCGTTCCAGAGCAACCCGATTCCGCGCCTGACCGGCGAGGTCTATCGTTACCTGACAAGTCGCGGTTACGAGCAGACGTCCCGTATCGAGCCGGGCTACGGCTACTGGATCAAGGTGAGCGGAACCGGGTGGTACCGTCTGGAGCCGACCGAGCCGATCCGCAAGGGTATTGCCGGTGAGGAGCCGACGAAGCCCTATCAGATGCTCAACAACCTGACGATCGCCGACAACGACCAGCACGGCAACTCGCAGCTCTGGTTCGGTTACGGCAACGTAGACAACAAGCGCTACGAAATGCCGCCGGTGCCGGGTGAGGGTCTGTTCGACGTTCGTTTCGACAACAACGGATTCGTCAGCGGGACATCGGCCCGCAACGGCGAGCACGTCGTCGCGTTGAGTGGTGTGACCTATCCGGTCGTCCTCTCGGTGGAGAACGTCGATGCAACCTACATCGTCACCGACGCAGCAACCGGTGCTTACATCGGTGAGTTCACGGCCGGACAGGCCGGTGCGGTTCGCGTCAACAGCTCGCTGACGAAATCGGTGAAGCTGACGCGCGTTCCGACGTCGTCGCTCAATCTGGGCGCAGCCTATCCGAACCCGGTCAGCGACCGGATGACCTTCGACATCGCCGTTCCGGGTGAGCGTCACGTCAGCGTGGCTCTCTACAACTCGCTGGGCGAGAAGGTTGCCGATCTCTTCGACGGAACGGTTACCGATCACGAGTCGGTCGACTTCTCGGTCAAGGGACTGAGCGCCGGGGTCTACATGTACAAGATGATGACCTCGAACGGCGAGACGGAACTTCGCCATGTCGTGATCACACGGTAAGCCGAAAAAGGCGACTCCTCTTTCTCTGAGAAGAGAAGGAAAGAGTGGTGAAAAACGAAAGGGCGGACTCGAGACCTCGGGTCCGCCCTTTTTTCTCAATAGATAGATGTTTGGCATGGGAATATATCTACAGGATAGAATGATGAAAGGATTACAATGCTATAAAGGGCTGCTGCTTGCTGTCTTGATGGTGTCCGGCGGGTCTACCCTGCTGAGTCAGGAGAATTTTGAATCGATTGGGAAAATCAGTTTTACACCGGTCAATCAGTCGGGGGCGCTTCCGGCAAATGTCTGGTACGGATTCGGGACACAGTATACCGACACTACTGATGAAGGAGAAGTGGAGATACCTTTTCTCCCTCCTCAGTCATACTATGCCTGGTTAAAACGACCGTGTGACGGACCCTTTGCAGGTGATCCATGTATCTGGCAGGAAGATTTTCGTGGTGTTCCGGATTCGGTACTCGAGGGAGAACAGACAAGATTTTCCCTTGAGTTTACCATAGGGTTACGGAACAATACGGGAGGGGCGCTGCGCCTCTCGATCCTTAACCCCGATTGGCCTCCAGGTGTTGATTCAATCCATCTGGTGGATCCGGTTGTCCCGACTGCATTCAACAAGACGTTTACAGGCCCGGCGGTTGCCCTGATTGAAGATCAGTTCACCACTCGCCTGACAATGACGGTCTACTATAATCTCCGTACGTTATCGGTTCAGAATCAGGAGCAAGGAGAAACGGAAGAGAGTCAGTTGTTGCTTACCCCTAATCCGGTTCAACAGGGACCGATTATCATCTCGGGAGAGATGAATGCCGGAGATCGACTTCTGGTCGTCAACAGCCGGGGCGAAACGGTTCTGGAACATAAGCTGGAAGAATTCGCAACGGGGACAGAGCTGGGGGAAGATCTCTCAGCCGGACCATATTTCCTTCTGCATCTGGATAGTGAAGGAGTCCTGCGGGGACGACAGTCGTTTCTGGTGATACGGTAAAGTCAACGCAGGTGGAGTGCCGGAAACGGATCTGCAGTCTGCAATTCCCGGAAATCCGATCCGTTGTTAAACGGTCCTTGCCCGGATGCATCGGAAAGGGCGTTGCAGTCCTGCAATCGACATTTGAACCGTTCATATTCAATACACAAAGCACTATGCGAATCTCAACTCTTGT
>CAMLOB010000626.1 GCA_946481475.1 uncultured Chlorobiota bacterium
TCAAGAAAGGGTGGTCGCATAAAGAAGAGGTGTTTCTCCGCAGAAACTACGGCCGTATGACTGCGATCGAGATCGCCCGGCGGTTGAAGCGGACCGAGCAGAGCGTGCGCGGGCACCTGCATGAGCTGGGACTGACAGGTGAGGCGAGTGCTCCCTGGACCGAGGAGGAAGTGGCCTATCTGCGGAAGCATTACGACACTGCCACCTACAGGCAACTGGCTGAAGAGTTGGGGCGGACCGAGGATGCGGTACATTTGAAAGTTGCGCGGATGGGACTGACAAAAAACGTCATGGTCTCGCCGACCGAAAAGGACGTTCGCTGGATCGTCAGGAACTTCGGGAAGATCCCCTTCACCGATATGGCCCGGAAGATCGGATGCAGTACGAGCACCATACAGCGGGTTGCCGAGCAGTACGGACTCCGCGCCCGACCGACGAGTCGTCCGTGGACGAAAGAGGATGATGAGTATATGCGGAAGTACTACGGCACGATCACCCGGAAGGAAATGGCCGAAAGACTGGGGCGGACGCTGGTGGCCGTCCAGTTCCGGGCAACCGATCTGGGGCTGACGCGGGAGAATCGCAGGAAGGACTGGACCGAGGAGGAGCATGCGTTGCTGAAGAAGTACTACCGGAAGAAGAGCGGAGCGGAACTGGTCGCAATGTTCGGACGCTCGCAGGGGGCGATCGAAGCGAAGGCTGCCGCTCTCGGTCTGACCGAGAGCAACTTCTGGTCCGAAGAAGAGGACGCCTTCCTGCGCGAACATTATCGCAAGTCGACGGCGGCTGATATTGCCCGCAGACTCGGGCGCTCGGTTCAGGGGGTACGGGTGCGGGCAAAGAAGTTGAATCTGACGCGCCCCAAAGTTTTCTGGAGCGACGAAGAACTGAAACTGGTCGAGGAGTGGGGCGCAACCAGGACACCGGCCGAAATTGCCGCAGCTCTGGGGCGAACGGAGAAAGCGGTACGGCAGCAACTCTACCAGCGGAAGAAGGGGGCGGAGAGTGTCTGAGTCTGGGAGTGTCGGAGTGTGTGGGTGTGAGAGTGAATGAGAGAGAGAGTATCTGCGTGTTGCGGCTTCAGTGCGATGGGGAGTTCCGCACTTCCGATCGCATCCTTTCTCACTGCTGCCCCTCTTGCATCCGTTCTCCTCACCCTTGTCCTTTCAAAAACATCAACAACCGTTTATGCTCTGTTTGAAAATACCGTCACAACCTCGCTGGATCGCGAACGCACAGATCGATCTCCACAGAATCATGGTCGACCATGCCCACTGCGAGAAGAAGGCGGCCGCAAACGCGATGGCGTTGATCAATCGCTATCCGGAGCGGGATCTGCTGGTGCGGAAGATGTTCGATCTGATCGATGAGGAGATGGAGCATTTCCGCTATGTCTATGAGATGATTCGTGAGCGGGGGGGAGAACTGAAGCGGGACCCGGGAGATCCGTACGCCCAGGCGCTTCACAAGCTGATCCGCAAGAACGAGCCGCAGAAGATGCTGGACCATCTGCTGGTGGCCGCCCTGATCGAAGCCCGCTCATGCGAGCGGTTCAGAATCCTGAGCGAACACATTCCCGATGCCGGACTTGCCTCCTTCTACGCTTCGCTGCTGGCCTCCGAAGCCGGTCACTACCGGGTTTTCTGCGACATCGCAAGGGAATATTATCCCGAAGAAGAGGTGCGCCGACGGCTTGACGAACTTGCCGATCTGGAGGCGGAAATTGTGCGAAACCTGCCGAACGAACCGATGATGCACGGATAGGGGAAGGGGAAAGCGAACCTTCAAAAAGGAGTTCATCCGGCAGAACGAATACATTTCCTGCTTGATCTTCCCTGAAAATCCTCCTATCTTTCCACTGTCCTGTTTCATTAGGTGGGGCAACGTACAGCATACATTATGGATGATCCTTCTTCTGGTAGTACCGATCTTATAGACCCCCCTCAGGGGTCGACCCGACCCTGTTCACAACCGCGCGGAGGCACGAAGAGTTGAAATGGTTGATCCTGTTCTGGGTATCGTCATTACGATTATTCTTGTTCTTGCCAACGGTTTCTTCGTCGCCGCCGAATTCGCCATCGTCAAAGTTCGCGCATCGCAGATAGAACTTCGTGTGCTGACCGGAAGCAAGACGGCGAAGATGTCGCAGACGCTGATCACGCATCTGGATGCCTATCTCTCGGCCACGCAGCTCGGCATCACGCTGGCTTCGCTCGGTCTCGGCTGGGTTGGCGAACCGATCGTCTCCCGGCTTATCGTCGGAGCGATGCATCTGTTCGGATATTCCGGCGGAGAGGAGCTTGCCCATGCGATTGCCCTGCCGGTCGCCTTCATGGCGATCACGATCCTCCATATCGTTCTGGGAGAACTGGCTCCGAAATCGCTGGCGATTCAGCGTCCTGAACAGACGACGCTGATAATTGCCTATCCGCTCCGTTTCTTCTATATCCTTCTGCGTCCTTTCATCGCCGTGCTCAACGGACTGGCCAACCGGCTGCTCCGGCTTGTCGGCATCCAGCCGGCCGGAGCGCACGAACATGCCCACTCGAACGAAGAGATTCGTCTGCTGCTGGAGCAGAGTCGCGAGGGAGGAACGATAGAGGATGCCGAGCACGAACTGCTGGAGAACGTCTTCGAGTTCCGTGACAAGATCGTCAAGGAAGTGATGGTCCCGCGCACCGAGATCGTGGCGCTGGATGCCGCCGATCCGGCCGACGAACTGGCCAAGACGATCATCGAG
>CAMLOB010000627.1 GCA_946481475.1 uncultured Chlorobiota bacterium
GCCGCGCGGCCCCAACAATGGGGTCGAGCTGCTGTTGATCCAGTCGGTCGATCAGCATCAGGACACTGTCGTAACGCTCCCGGATCGTGTAGTAATCGACCAGGAGCAGATCGAGTCCGGGATCGTTCGGGAAGATGGAGCGTGTGTCCTCGATGATTGCCGCGTACCGTGCATCGTCTTCGAGCTGCGAGGCCGCCTGAATCCGAAGCAGGTGGAGAAGCTTCTGACGCCGGGTCGATTCCGGCAATCCGTCGTAATAATCGAGCGCTCCCTGGAACTCTCCCTGATTCAGCAATTCTCTCATTCTGGTGAGCGCGTCGTTCAGATCGTCCTCCCCTTTTGCCTTGGCGAGCAGGTTGCGGAGCGGACTGGATTGATCCTGCATTGTCCGTTTCATCGTCGCGCTGTAGTTCTCCCCCAGCATCGAGGTGTACATGTCGATCAGTGCCGGTTCTCCTCCTTCGTCGGCCACCAGAAACTCGATGTAGTTCAATCCGCTGGTCGGCGATGAGAAGCGGAAGAGGAGCTTCGTTCCTCCGGAATCTTTCCGGACGCCGAGGAAGCGGATAGAGCCCTGGCTGTACCACTGGGCGACGATCTGCTCGCTGAGATTTCCCCCCTCAAGTTCGGCCGCCTGCCGGTAGCCGGTCATGAACTGTTCCCGTTCGGCGTCGGTCGGGGTCTCGGGCCACATCATCCGCTCGAACAGCCGATCCATCCGGAAGAGCCGGTCGAACAACTCCGGATTCCCGACGCTGATCTGGGCTTCGATCTCCCGTCCCAGCGAATCGAGCATTTCGTCGGAGAACGTGATCTCCGGAGCGGGCATTTCTTCCTGCGGTTGCGGGTCGGAGGTGCAGGCGACCAGAATCATGGCCGGAAGGGAGAGGAGCAAAAATCGCATCATGGTTGTGGTCCTATGGTTGACGGTTTCGGGGGTAGGATATCAATGAAGAAAATTAGAGATATGCAGAGGAGATGGCAAACAAAAAAGGCGTTGTCGAGACAACGCCTTTTTCATCCTGCGAAATTTGTTCCGGAAGCTTATTTCTGCTCCTTGAAGATCACGTGTTTCTTCACAACCGGATCGTACTTCTTCAGTTGAAGCCGCTCGGTGGTGTTCCGCTTGTTCTTCGTCGTCGTGTAGATATAGGGGCTTTCCGTGCTGCGGAGCTTGATGATCTCCCGTGCCTGTGCTTTTGCCATGATCGTTCTCTCTGGTTCCGTTATATGTTTTTGCTGAATCTTTTGCCCTGGTATATCGCAAGGGGATGAATCCGGCGAACCCCAAATTTATTGAAGTGGAAAAGGCTGTGCAAGGATCGTTTCTAACCGTTTGTGTCGATTATACCGGAGGTGCCGGCCGGTGCCCACATCGTTTCCGTCAAATTCCTGCGTCTGAAAGCCGATTTTCCCATCTCTATCCGGAATTACGCTCACGCAAAGGGCGCAAAGAACAAAGGCGCAAAACGAACTGCTCATAAATGAAAGCCGACTGTTCATCGCTCCCTGCCCACTCCCTCATCTTCAAACAACCTTTTGAGTCTACCCCCCGGGGGCGGTATATTCCGGCTGCGGTCCGTCGGCGGGACGGGACACGATCGGGAAGTGAACTGACATATTCATCAATCGAGTGAACGAAATATGATTTCAGCAGAAGTAGAAAAAGCGCTGGCCGGGCAGATCAATCAGGAGTTCACGGCCGCCTACACCTATCTGGCAATGGCCGCCTGGTTCGACCGCCAAAGTCTCGACGGCTTTGCCCACTGGATGCAGATGCAGTATCAGGAAGAGAACATGCACGGGATGAAGCTCTTCCGCTATCTGCTTGATCGGGGAGGGAGACTGGAGCTTGAGGGGATCGGCAAGCCGCGGACGGATTACAGCTCGGTCAAGGAAGTTTTCGAAAAGGCCCTGGAGCAGGAACAGGAGAATACCCGGTCGATCAACAAACTCTATGAACTGGCCGGCGCGATGAACGACTACGCGACGATCAGCCACCTGCAGTGGTTCCTGGACGAGCAGGTGGAGGAGGAGAAGAGTATCGAGGATATTCTTGCCCTGCTGGAACGGGCCGGCGACGAGCCGAGCGCTCTTCTGTATCTGAACGACAGAATGGGGGGACGGGCAGGACAGTAAGTTCTGCGATGCCCACTCCGGGAGTGGAAGGGGACTGAATCAGTCAACCGGGCAATGTTGTCGGGGGGAGGAAGCCGTTTCCGTCTCCTCCGGACTGTCCGGCGCGCAGTCGGCGTACCGTAACTATAATCCTTCAATTATTACGACCATGAACTACTCAACGGCCACACGATGGCTTCTTTTCAGCCTGCTCGTTTTCTCTCCGTTCTGGACTGCCTGTGCAGAGAAGGATTCCTCCGATGCCGCAGATGAAACTGCCGGGGAGACCGGCGATACGGGAGAGACCGAAAGCCGGGATTCGCTCTACGTTTCGGACGAAGGCCGGTTCCGCATCACCTTCCCTGACGGAGGATCCTTGATGGAGCGGACGGTTCCGGTTCCGACTGTGGCCGGACAGATCGACATGCACATGACGCTGGCCGACAAGGGGGACTATGCGTTTATGACGGCGTATTCCGACTACCCGGATTCGCTTCTGGCGGCAAAAGATGCCCGGTCTCTGCTGAACGACTCGCGGGACGGGGCTGTGGCCAACGTCAACGGTACGCGTATCGAGGAGAAGGAACGGGACTACGAGTTTCAGGGATATCCGGCAAAGGAG
>CAMLOB010000628.1 GCA_946481475.1 uncultured Chlorobiota bacterium
CATTGTGGAGGGATATTATGGGTAACTACGATAATCGTGATCGACGACGAGATCAGAGAGACAATTACGGAGCGAACAATTATCGTTCCGGCAACTATAGAGGAAGAGAGGACGAAGAGCGGAACTTCGGTCGGCAGGATTACGGCCGTCAGAACTACCGTCGGTGGGACAACGACAGAGAGGAGTACGGTCAGGGACATTACGGTCGTTCCCGCTCGGAAGGCTACGGCAACTACAACGACCGGGACTATCGCGACCGTGGGAACTACCGCAGCCGGGATGACGACCGCCGCAACTACGGACGCTACGACTACGGCGAGAACTACGGCAACCCGGGAAGAATGGATGAACGGCGTTGGGGAGGTTCCGCCTACGACGAGGATTACGACCGGAACAGTCGCAGAGGAGGAGGCTATACCGGAGGAAGTTACCGGGGTGATTCGCAGATGCGGGGTTCGCAGAGCGGCGGCTACTCGCACTACGACGAACAGAATCGATATGCTCAGGGGAGAGGATCCTCCGGCGATTACGACCGGCCCGACAGATACGAGCAGTTCAACAATTACGACCGTTCCGATAACTACAACCGTTCCGGAAACCGGGGCAACTACGAACGTTCGGAGGACTACGACCGCAACTATGGTTTCCGCGACAACTACGAATCACAGGGGGACCGATGGGACGAGAATCGTGACCGCTACGATGATCGGTATACCGATCCGGATCAGTACAGCTTCGGCGACACCAGGGTAGGTCAGCAGGAGCGGTGGCATCCCTCCTACGGCGGAGGGGGAGATTACCGGGGAGGAGAAGAGGAGACCTGGCGGAGCATGGATCGGTTCGGCGGCGACTACGAGAACAACTCCCGTCGCCAGGGAATCGGCTACGGTCGGGGAACAAGCCGGAGCTCGCGCAACGACCACTTCTGGAACAGCACCGATTACTATCATTGATTCGGAGATATACGGGTAACCGACACAGACCGATCCGATCCATGATGGGAAGAGACGAGGCACCGGCAGTCCACCGGTGCCTCGTTTCGTTTTGATCTCTCGCTCCCGAATGCCTATCTGTTCCTGCCTCCCGGAACTCCCGCCGCACTTGCTCTGCAGCGATGAAAGGATCAACGGATTTCTCCGCCCCCCCCTCTTTGCACAGGAACTTTTCGTCGAGGCGGAGCGGATGGCTTGATCGATCAGCGAGCGAAGAACCGTTTGCCGCCTCTTCGCCGTATCTTCAGACGTCTTGTATTCAGGCCCCGGAAATTTACAGTGGAAGATGCGATCCCACATTCATATCCGTTCTGCAACTTTTCCGCTTCTGCCGACAATACTTCTTTCGGCGGTTCCCTTCATCTTTCCGGGTTGCGGATGGAAACGTCAGGCAGTGCTCTATCGCCACAGAACCGATCCGGATCGACGGATCGAGTTTCAACTGCAGGATGTCGGGGCGTTCGGGTGGAACAAACGGTATGTGGAGATCACCCCGGGATGTCTGTTCGATGAAATCAGAGAGATCGACATTGAAGGGATCGACACGCTGGTATGGCGTCCCGTCGATGAATGGATCAATGAAGCGGAGCTTAAAGGAGGATAGTCGAGATCCGGCCGCCCCCCTGCACTACAAACGTTGATGAACCTGTATGAACATGACCAAAGCCATTCCCGCACGGACCCTTCTTGCCTTCTTCCTTCTCCTCTCAACAAAAGGATATGCGCAGCAGAGTGACGCGCCGGACTATCTGGCCGACTGTCTGAAGAAACAGGTGGAACCTCTTCGCGGAGGATTTCTGCAACTCGATTACCGCGAAAACCAGAATAATCTCTACCATTCCCCCGAGCCGTGGCAGACGATCCATTACGACCGGCAGGGGACCGTCCGGTGCGGCGGGGAGATGTTGTTCAGGGAAGACACGATCCGGCAGGGAGAGCGGAGTTTCGCCACCACCGTACAGTATACTCCCTCGGAACTTCTGATCCGGAACTACTGGAGCGAGAAGATCGGGAACGTCAATCGCAATCGCTTCTCCGAGTACCCCCTGGCCGCTGCACGCTACTCGCCGATTCTTCTGCTTGCGCATGTCGGGAAACTTCGTCCGGCACCGGAGCCGGAGGACGATCCGGAGGTTGCCGTCTATCCGATCACGATCAACGAATCGGTTGTCCGGCTGCACATCCGCAAATCCGACCGATTGCTTGAGCGGATCACCACGACCTGGGGAGATGATATGCTCGGGGACAGGAGCGAGACAATCCTCTATTCCGACTACCGAACGCTGGAGGGACTTCACTATCCGCAACGGGCGGACGTGATAAAGCTTCCCGGCGACATACGGGATGCGATCACACTTGCCTCCCCGGAAATCATACCGACCCTCTCTCCCCTTCTGGAACGGCCGGACGGATATATGATCGAGGAGGAGGAAGAGGAGAAACCGGAATCGCACGTGGAACGGATTTCCGATCACATCTACGGAATCAACCTGCCCCACACCGAATCACGTGCCTTCCTCGTCGAGTTCCGCGATTTCTTCGTCGCCGTCGATGTCCCCTTCAACAGCCGGAACGGGGAGATGGTCCTGATGCGGGCCGGGGCGATCGGGGTCGGTGCTCGGCACCGGACGGGCGGCGGCGCGGGGTAGCCGCCCGGGGGCCGGTGCGCGGAGAGCGGGTCCGCGCCCCCCCCGCGGGGGCGCGCCGCGCGCCCGGGGCGAGGGCGGCGCGGGGCCAGCCGCGCGGGG
>CAMLOB010000629.1 GCA_946481475.1 uncultured Chlorobiota bacterium
TCAATCTGTATGTCGGCCAGTCGACGGAGAGGAGTCCGGCAATCCTTCAGTCGGTCTTTCTCAGCGGAGGATTCGAGTTCGGTTTCGGTCCGCTCGCAAACCGGGTGACCGGGAGCACGGTGACCGACAGCGTCTCGGGGGAGAGGGAAGAGGCGGTCGGCAGTTTCACCAGCGGCGATCCGTACCGGACCAGTGTGGCGTTACGGGGGAGTCTCGGCATCCGGATCGGGATCGACAGACATCTGGAGTTGATGATCGAAGGGGGATATTCCCTGCCGCTGAATCCGGTCTTCTCCTCGGATGCCGTCAGGGAGAGTGATCTGAAGGTCAGTCATCTGCTGGTGCAGGGAGGGCTGGGATACCGGTTCTGAAAGGGAGGCGAAGGGAAGACAAAGAGGATAAAGGGACATCGGAGTTCCAAAAGCACAAGAGTGCCGCCCGGCAAGCCGGACGGCACTCTTGCTATGATGGAGTCGCAATTACCGCGAACTCACAGAGGCAGCTTCGGGAATGATTTCGATCATTACGCTCCGGTTGTAGTACCGTTCCTCGGGCGATCCGTTGCCGAACGGTGCCCGATATTCCGTCTCACCGAATCCGAATGATTCGAACTGCACGTTCCGTCCCATCTTGTTGACCTCGCTTGAGAGGATGCGCTGCGCTTCCATCGCCCGCTTCTCCGACAGCGTCATGTTGTAGTCTTCCATACCGGCCATGTCCGTGTGGCCGTGAATGTAGACAACCGATCCGTCGGTGATCTGCGGTGCAACCGTCTCGCGCAGGAACTCCTCGTACTGCTTCAGCGATTCCGAATCGTTGTACTCGAAGAGAATCGAGTAGCGCGTACTGGTGATCGGATCAAGGACCGTCTTGTTCAGCGCAAAGCTCTGCGATGTCGTCAGGACGTTTCCGCTCCGGTCGGTGGCTGCAACCGTCGCCGTGTAGGTGCCCGACTCGTTGTCTCCGAGAATCGGTGCCGAGTTGATCCGTGCCGAGCTTCCATAGAACGGTCCGTAGGACTGCGAGAAGCCGTTTCCGCTCACCACCACATTCCAGCGGGTCACCGGGACCGAGGCGTCGATCGAGACGACCATGTCGCTCTCAACCGGCTCGTCCTGGAAGACTTTCAGCTTGACCGGCTTCAGCAGGTCGGTGTTGTCCGAGAAGATCTCCACGCGGATGTTCTCCTCGGCGATCAGATGCAGATCCTCTTTCGGCGTGGCGCGGGTGCCCGATGCGTTGACCGGCTTCTTCTGCGCCTTCACCTCGATCCGGCTTGCATCCAGGCCGAAGGTCGAGACGATGTAGTTCTTGACGTTCTCCGCACGCGTTCTTGCCATCGTCAGGTCATCTCCCGAACCGACAACCGTGATCTTCGCATCCGGAGCCTTCTCCAGACGGTCCGCCATGATGTTGATGACGTTGTAGTAGACATCAAGCTGGCGGTCCGACCGTGTCGAGCTTTCGGTGCGTGATCCGGCCGACGGCTCGTCGATCACCATCATGTCCGACTCGTTGAAGCCTCCGGCGGAGGATACGTTCAGTGTCTTGTACTTGGCCGGGATTGCGGTCTGCGTCGTGTCGAAGAAGACATAGTTCAGCAGCGGCAGATACTCGACCATCGGACGGCGTTCCACCACTCCACCGACCGGCGTTTCAATGCTTGCGGTCAGCGTTCCCTGCGGCGGGGTCACGTCGGTCACGATCGGCGGTGCCGCCTCGGTGGTTTCCGGTCCGCCGATGCCGTACTTCAGTTGCAGGCCGCCGCGGACGGTCACCGTGCTCCACGAGTCGTCCAGGTTATCGCTCGACTGGTTCTTGACCTGGTCCACCATCCAGCTCCCCTCGAAGAAGGGGGTCAGGTACCACTGGTTCCCGCCGTCGCTCATGTCGCTGATCGGAATGTCGAATCCGACACCTCCCCACAGACCGAACGTCACGTCGTTCAGGCGTCCGTATTCCACTCCTTCGGTGGTCACGCCGTTCGTGTCGATGTCGAAACTGTTGCGGGCAAGGACGTTGAATGACGGTCCGGCGACGAAGTGGAACTTCGGCGATCCGAGGTTGATCCGCATACCCGGTTCGATTGCCAGATAGGCCAGGTTTGCCTCGATCGAACTCGTTCCCTCGGAGAAGTCGGCCGTCCTTGAGTCATACGTGATACGTCCCTGTATACCAAGCGGACTTTTGTGGGCCGGATTGTACTCGAACATGATGCCTCCGTAGGGGCCGAGTCCCGATCCGTCCGACAGATCCTCCGAACGCGGAACCGGAAGCGGATTGTCACCGCCGACGCCGACCGAGTTGAAGTTTGCGCCGCCGAGAATGCCGAAGCGAACCGGCGCGACCTGTTGGTTATCATTCATTGTTTCCTGTGCATGCAGTGCCGTCGCGAAGCACATCATCAGTGGCAGCCAGAGATATTTGCGATACTTCATGGTAATTCCCTCTATGAGTTGTATGATAATTTCTGAATGCAAATGCATGGTTTCCTGAAATTCAAGTACCGTGCAGGAGTTCTTGCAACCGGCACGCTTACTGGATAACGCCGAACTTCAGTTGCAGGCCGCCGCGGATCGAGACCGTGCTCCAGACGTCATCCCGCTCATCCTGTATATCCGGATAGTCTGTCGTCCGCTGATCGGTCAGCCAGCTGACACCAAGGAACGGGGTCAGATAGAAGGGGGTCCGCGTTCCGGCATTCCCGAGGCTGATATCGTAGTTCAGGTCTCC
>CAMLOB010000630.1 GCA_946481475.1 uncultured Chlorobiota bacterium
CTTTTTCCGCCGCTTCGGCTTTAGAGTTGTGGTTTGGCCGCGAAGATGGGCCGAACGGTTGGAAGCATCTTCTACCGCACACAGGCCCTGGGTCTTGGAGGTCCGGCACCGAAGCGGTTCACCGAGGAGGAAGATGCGATCATCCGTCGATACTACACCGAGAAGTCAAATGCTTTCATAGCGAAGAAGATCGGGAGATCGGCTGCGGCAGTCAAGCAACGGGCGGAACGCCGACTTGGTCTGCGCAAGGGGAAGAAGACATCATGAGTCTTCATCAGGCTCATCGCTCTGGAGCACCTGCAGGACCATGTCATACGCCTCCCGCAGCAAACGCCGACGCTCCTCGGGATCGGGCAACGGGATGACGATCCCCTCAGCACACTTCAGCAATGCCAGACGACCGAGCAGATCGGTCCGCAGATCGAGGTTGACATACCCCATGATACTCTTCCGTTGTTTGTGATGGTCTGGACAGGGAGAAGACACGCGAGGAGGGGAAAGTTCTCACTTGACAGGCAAGGTTAAAGAATGTAAATTGATCCATTCTGTGGATACACGTCCGCTAAGAAAACCCGTGTGTGGCCTATGAAATCCGTTATCTACAACATCCTGTCCTGGCTCGTTTATCTTTTCGTGGTCGGAGTATTCACCGTGGGTGGATTCTTTCTGGGCATGATGTACGAACGGGATAGAAAAACAAACGGGCGGGCTGACGTATTTCCCCTCGCCGCCACAGCCTCCACTGTATACTCCTACGATGATTATATGCACGGTCTGGCCAAGATGGAGTCAAAGCGTCCTATAGATTTTCTGAAGATCAACGACTTCTCTCCTCACTCCGGTCTCTTCTCAAGCTCTGTGACGATTGACTGTCAGGTCACCAACTGGGCCTTTATGACTCCGTACAAGGATGTCGAATTCGAAATCACCTGCCTCTCCAAGACCGGAACACCGATCGAAACCGTTCGACGAACCGCATACGAATTCATCCCGGCCAGATCGAGCCGGGAACTGTCGGTCAAGTTCAAACCTCCGGATGAGACGAAGACGTATGGGGTTCGCATCATAGATGCCGGTCTTGCTCACCGATGATTGAAAGCCACTACGTCAATGTTACGGCCAACTCTGCATTTGAACCATGTCCATTCCATTTACATCCGCTCTCTATTACCCGTATATCGATATAACCAACGAACAGTGGCTCCGGAATGCTGTTCTTTTCTGGGACTCGATCCGGACAATTGTTCCGGAATCGATGGGAACCCCCTATTCAAACGCGTTTGCACGAGAGCTTTATAATGAGGGGGTCTTGGAACCTGTGCTTGTATCCCCTGAAGCCGAGGAGATTGATTCGCTGACTGAAGATGCACTGGACTTCTTGACCGATCCGGCATCAGCAGAGGTAATATTCTCTACTGATGGTCAGTTGCCTCAACCAATCCATCCGGACAAGCTCTCCGATGAGCTACGTGAATTGATAGATATCCACGCTGACAAGTTGCCCTATACCATTGAACGCCATCTCCGCCATTCTATGAGTGGAGAATGGCGTCTTGTCTCTCCCGGGTTTGCCAGATTCTACATGACATTACTTGCAACTCGAATCGCTGACAGGTTGCGACTCGGATTGATTACCGAATCCGGTATTGCCGACCAGCTTGCTATTTCCGTACAGAAAGGGAAGTCTCCACAGCAGGAACTCTCTGCAAGAATGAACAGGGGAAGAAGATTCAGAAGAGGTTATGATGCGTTTGATTCACGAAGGTCCGTACCCAGAGAGATAGCCCCAGGGCTTCTGCTTGACACAATGATCCAAAGCATCGCGCTGCCTCCGGATCTCTCTGTGCAACAGGTTTTAAAGTTCAAGAATGATCATCGTGAAGAGCTATCTCTTTTTCGTCGTGAGCTGAACCGGTTAACAGAAAACCTGCCCGATGAACTGCCGATTGAAGCCCTGCGGCAAGCAATCCACGATCAATATGAAGGGAATGTCGTACCGGCAATGACGAGTCTGCGCCGGTCACTCACAGCACAAGGGTGGGAAACCGGTCTCAACACTTTTTTGAAAGTCTCGTTTTTTTCAGCAGGCTCTGCATCAGCAGCAATTCTCGCAGGAATCCCTGGAACTGTAGCACTTCTGGCCGGCATCGGAATTTCCATCACGGCAAGCAGTGTATTGCTGGTCAACCAACGCCACAAGTTAAAAGAGACCAATCCCTACTCTTACCTCTTATCCATCGACAAGCACTTCTGACAGTGTGAATGTAGCTGATGGACAATGGGACGGCAGGACCATCCCGGCTTATGGGAAGCAGAGGAGTTTATTCTTGTGAATCATTCATAACAGTAAGCATCCTCGCCGAATCGGCTCCTAGTATGAAGTAGCCAAAGCTTTCAACATTATCAATCCATTCTTGGACTTCTAAGTCATCAACAGCTTCCATATCATCTTTCTGTAGATCACGAAGATCAGCGTTATGAGCAATTTTATGCCGACGTTCAAACAATCTGGCGAGTGATGGGTAGTAAGATCGTCGAATATCTGATGTTATTTTCAGGATGTCCAAAGCAGCATTGACTTGATCAGTCGTATTGAAGCTGATTTTATACAGGACTTCGTTGATAATCCCTTCAATGTAATCAGATACCAAAATGTCAGGGTGTCGCCTTAAGCTTTTCCACACCTGTTCGTTAGTCGGGTAATAGCTTTTATAAGCACTATAGG
>CAMLOB010000631.1 GCA_946481475.1 uncultured Chlorobiota bacterium
CCGCCGTCGACATAGAGGTAGACATTGTAGACCGGATTGCTGCTGACGTTGAGATCATTGACGAGAACCGTGACGTTGTGCCATTCGCCGTCATTGAGCGCAAACGGGGTTCGCACGGTCTGGTCCGGATTGATCGGCATCGCAAACACCAGATGACCATCACCATCCAGATAGAGGACCGGATAGTACGTGTGGGTGGAATCCGTCGCACCCAGCAACGACGCAGTCCCCACGATGGGAGCCGCCGTGCTGTCATCCGTGCGAATCCAGGTGGAGATGTTGAACGTCAGGGTCAATTGCGGCACTTCCATTGTTCCCCAGGTCGAGTCCCCGGCAAAATCCAGGTGATACTTCCACGGGGTCGTGTTGACCTTGAATGTGTCGACCGTGCCGGCAAAGTCGAGGATCACGCTCTCCACATCCCCCGGAAAATCGGAGAGCGTAATCTGTTCATCCCCCTCGATCCCCTCCTGATAGTCGTCAAGCGGAAAAAGCGTCGTCAGCTTCGGATAGCCCGGGACCAGCGCGATGTCCTGTCCCGACTCCAGTACCGAATCCATGATCGGCGAATAGGTGTGGATGTGGATCGAATCGGCCGTATAGGGCAACGACGCGAAGTCGTACTCGAATTGCACCACCGTCACCCCGTCGCTCAGGACCGTCGGAACCGCCGACAGCTCGTCGATGATCGTGCCGGTTATGTCGATGAACCGGATCACCACCGAATCGGTCTCCGCCGTGCTCGGCTCGATGTTGATCGTCACCGGCGTCGTGGTCGTGTCGTCCGGGTTTGCCGTGTTTCTGATCGTGTTCTGATAGTCGGACGGCTCCAGCCAGACACGGGGAGATTGCGGAACGATCGACAACTCGTGCGTCGCCGACAGCCCTGCGTTCGGTCCTCCCCTGGCGAAGACCGTCCCCACCACCTTGACGGCACTCGGCGGCAGGTCGGTCATCGAGATGGAAGCGCTGTTTGCCGAGGTCAGGTACTCCACTCCGTTTGAGGAGACCGTGTCGGCGACAAGGACGGAATCGTTCCCGTCGAGGATCCGGTAGATCGCCTTCACCGTTCGCGGAGGGAGGGGAGAGAGTGTGAACTCATTGTACTGTTCCTCAGTCACCGCCGTCCAGGGGGTCAACGGGTTGGCGACGAGGTCGTAGTCCTTCGAGATAAACGGACCCCATCCTTCGGTCGAGAAGATGGTGATCGGAGAGGCCAGCGTCTGAAGCGAGGTCAGGTACTCCGTTCCGCCGGGGACCCCGTTCTCATGTTCGATGGTCACTGAAAGCTGTGTGGAGAGAGGAAGATCGAGCGTGTCCAGCCTGAGCGTCCACGAACCGGTCGTCAGATCTGTCCCCTCTATCCGGAGCGAATCGTAGATCACCTTCTCAGCCGTGTCAAAAAACCCGATTGTGAGACCGTCGATGTCAACCATCCGGAACGTGATGGCGGTGGTGTGGTCCGGAAGCGAATCGACCGTATAGGTGACCGTCCGTTCGGTCCCCAGCACGTAGACGTCGAAATTGTTGGTGGCGGTGATGTAGGGAGTCACCTCGGTGATCGACAGGGGTTCCACCAGCGTCAGATCGGCGTCGAGCGAGGACGACGAGATCGTCACCTTCAGCAGTGTCCCCATCGGCAGACCACCCATCTGATAGCTGTACCTTGCCGACGCAAGATCACTCCCGGTCACGCTGTACGAGTCGATCGCGGAATCTCCGTTCTGATCGTACAGAACAAATTCCACCTTCTCCGTTTCCGACGGCAGATTCGAGAGCGAGAACGTGTCAAGGTTGTCGTAGCCCTGCAGGAACGGACCGAAGCCGAGACTTGCCGTCAGTTCCGGCAGATCGGTTTCAAGTTCGCCGAGCGTGACGAAGATCCGGTCGGCGGCCGAGAAGTCGTAGTTGAAGGTGATCGTGCTGTCGGTATCGTCGACGGTCGCAAAGACCAGATCGAAGTCGCTCCGGAACGTCGAATCGGTCGAGACGACCGCCACGGCTCTCTTCAGATCGATGTCGCTCACCAGCGTCATATCAAACGTCAGCCTGCTCCAGGTCACCCCGATCGGATCGACCGACCAGACACGGGTCAGAACGGATTGCAGATCGGCCAGAGGGACATCGGTCGTGGTTCCGAAACCGTTGCGGTTGTCGCCGAGCACCAGATACTCTCCGTTGGAATTATCGCCGCTGAAGTCGTCGGCGCTGATTGTCAGTGCCCAGATCTGAGCCGACGAACTTCCGTTCCACGCCGTCACCGAGAACTCCTGATAGTCCTCAACCAGCGTCAGCAACGGGACAAGGGAAGCGTCGGTGTAGGCTCCGTTGAAGAGGGCATATCCCGCCCATGCGTCGAACGCGAACTCGGCAGTCAGTCCGGTTGTCGACAGGGGAGAAGCCGACATGGCCTGCCGTATCTCCTCTTCGCTCCGCTCCACGCTCCAGAAGCGCACATTGTCCAGCACGCCGTGCAGACCCGACTGACGGAGAAGCCCGGATGAACTCGCGACCTGTTCGGTCCCTAGATAGATCGTCGCAGAGGAGCCGAGTCCCCAGATCGACCTGTCGTCGGTGAAGGTGCCGGCCCCGTATCCGTTGACGAAGAATTGAATGGTCGAACCGTCCGAACGGACCGCGGCGTGGTTCCACTCCCCGACCGAGAAGCTCCGTCCGGCACCGATGCTCCCCGGACTTTTCGAAGAGAACCCGTCGTTAT
>CAMLOB010000632.1 GCA_946481475.1 uncultured Chlorobiota bacterium
ATCGGTCCTGCTGCCAGACCAGATAGAATGTGCTGCCCGGGAGCCACTCCCAGCGGAGGACGACATTGCTTCGGAAGGAACGGGTGGTAAAATCAGGATTTTCGATCGAGAAGCTCTGCCCCCCATCGATCACCGTATAGGAACTGCCGGTACTGTCGGGTGAGATCCGGCCGTCATAGAAATTCATCTCCCCCGTTCCGGCCCGGGCCAGTTCGCCGAAGCGACTGAATTCGCCCGTGGCGACAAACGGCTCGACGTAGAGTTCCAGCGTCAGATCGGGCGTCAGCGCATAGTTCAGACGCATCTGCATCGACAGACGTGAGAACCGGAGTTCCGAGAAGATGTAGCGTGAACCGAATGTCTCCTCCCCTCCTCCACTCTCGGTCACCACATACTGTCGCGGTTCCAGTTCGCTGTAGAAACCGGGATCGAGCGAAATCTCCAGTCGATCTCCGAGATTCATTGCAAGCCCGGCACTGGTATTGACGAATCCACCATTGTACTGGTAGAGACCGAAGCCGAAGTGCCAGTTCCATCTCGTCTTCGATCCGAAGTTGTTGCTCATACCGGTCCACGCGTTGAAGAGCAGATCGGTCTCATCCATCAATGGCCCTCCCCGCGTTTTCGCATCGCTCAGCCCGTTTAGTCCGACCCCCGCTCCCAGATAGTTGTACAGCCAGTTCTTCCAGGTCACCGTCCCTTCGACACTTCCACTGATATACTGGCGAATCAGTCCGTAATCCCACCCCGAGTTGAAATTCCCCGTGATACTCCAGTTTCTGAAGACCTCTCCCGGCTGATTTTCCCGGTAGCGGAGTTCTCCCCACACACTGATATCGTCGGCGCTTCCCAGAATGCCGATATCGTTCAGCTCGTAACCCGGAGACTCTGCCAGAACTCCGAATGTATAGACCCAATCTCCCGCATACTTCGAGAACTCCAGCGAACCGGCATACCCCCCCAGCGAGCTGCGTGTGGGGTCATATTCCAGATAATCGGCATCGGGACGCTGGAAGTAGTGGGCACTGGAACGCTGGATGCGGGCAATCGCCTCCTCCTCTCCGGCCACATAACTGAACGCGGCATTCCCCTCCAGTTCGTATGCACCTCCGTCAAACCGGAGCGTCCAGTCTGCACCTCCGGTAACGGCATCGCGGGGAAGGAGCAGACTGTTCGGGTCATCCTCATCCATCACGCGGCGAACAACAGTTCCGATCAGACCTGCCGTCGAGGCATCTTCTCCGAACTCCTGCCGGACCCGTCCCACACCGTAGAAGGTCAGAGGTTCCACCACCTGTTCCCCCTCCTCTTCGGCAACCGGATCAAACGTTCGGGCATGTTCCCGTTCGGTAACCGCCGCCAGACCACCGATGGAGAGTCCGCCCGGCAGACGCCCGGTCAGCTTTGCCGCACCCAGAATCGTCGAGTTCTCCGGAATGTCGGCATAGGCGAATCGGCCGGAAGGATAGCGATGCGGACTTGCACCGATACGGCGCGAATAGAAATGCTGCGCACCCGCATAGGAGAAGAGTCCGGCCCCTTCCACAAAGAAGGGCCGACGCTCGGAAAAGAAGGTCTCGAATGCGGAGAGATTCACCTGGGCAGGATCGGCCTCCACCTGTCCGAAGTCGGGATTGATCGTCGCATCCAGCGTCAGGTTCGGCCCCAGACCGATCTTCGCATCAAGTCCGACCCGACCGTCCAGATTCACTTCATCGGTATAGGGATCTTCAGGATCGACCTCACTCGGAATCACGGCCCCCCCGGCAACGTACGGCAGAAGCTCGACCCGCGTCGACGGACTGACGCCCCGAATCCCCTGAAGCTCCCCCATGCGTGACGACCAGCCGTTCTCATCTTTCGGAACGACGATCCAGTAAATATCCTCCCTCTTCTGCGGGATATATCTGTTGATGTTCAGTCCCCAGACCTGTTCCTCGGCATCGTTGAACCGAAGCTGCGAGAAGGGGATCCGCATCTCGGCGGTCCACCTGTCGGTCCCGATCCACGTCTTCGCCTCCCAGACCGGATCGAACGAATAATCCCGGTCGTACTCGCTATCCTCTCCGTGGTAGTAATCGGTCCGGACCCCGGCGGCGGTGACACTGAAGCTGTAAGCGGTGGTCCGGTCGCGGTAAGTGTCCAGCGAGACGATGATCCGGTCGGTCGCCCCTGAGTTATCCCGTCGGGTCACGATGGCGTTGACATCCTCGGGCGACTCGATCCACATCGTCGCGGCCACGTAGAGGTATTCATCGTCGAAGGCAAAGGCCACTTCGGTCCCCGTGGAGGGATCGGCGAATTCCACCGGATCCTTCTGCCGGAAATCGGAGATGAACCGGGCCTCTTTCCAGACCGGATCGTCCAGCTTCCCATCCACTTCCGGTCTTTCCTCTCCGAGCATAAGGACACTGACGAGCTTGGCCGGAGGGGGATCGGCCCTCAGAACCGACATCCCGCCGACACAACAAAAGAGGAGAATGCAGAGAATAGCTGGACCACGCATAACCAAAGATAAGGAGACGGTTTCCGGAAATTGAATGGAAGTTGGGACGGAGAGAGGGAAGGGGTGTTCCGGGAAAGAGGGAAAGGATTGCAGACTATGGTTATGGGAATCCCGGACCGCGGATTCCGGGCACCCCGGAAAACCCAAACCACCCCACGCTTAAACCCCCCCAACCCCCCGGGGAGGTTAACAACGGAAAGGAGATGGGGCG
>CAMLOB010000633.1 GCA_946481475.1 uncultured Chlorobiota bacterium
GTGTAGCGGTAGATGAGGCCGAAGGTGAGCCAGACCAGGGCCAGGCGGGCGACGGCTTCGAAGAGGGCCAGGAAGAAGCTGGCGCGGTACTCGGTCTCGCGGACGGCCGCGTTCAGGAAGAACCGACGGAGATCGCCGTCCGGATGGGGCGGGGTCACCGGGGAGGCCCCGGAGACAGCGTGAAGCTGCCGCTTCTGATCGATCCGTTGATCGACTCGTTGACGACCGGGAGTGACGTCATCGATCTGGAGATCACGCTGGAATACGACCCGAACATCCTGACCATCAACACCGACGCCCTCCTCCACGGTCTGGCCGGAACCAGGCTGGAGGGATGGCGCGTTCTCGGCATCAACGGTCCCGGAGGGAACATCCGTCTGCGCCTCGCATCGCCCGACGGACTGAAAGCCGACCCGCTTCTGCCTCTTCTTCAACTTGAAGGAAGAATCTTCCTCGCGAACGTCACCGGAACCGAAGTGCGCGGGACCGTCCGCAGCTCCGCCTCCTGCGTCGCCTTTACTCCCTTCGCCGGATACCTCACCGTCGACTCGATCTGCGGACTCCACCAGCGGCTGATCGAAGTCTCCCGCGCCAAGTATTCGCTGTCTCCTCCCTATCCGAACCCGACAACCGGAGACGGACTGACCATCGACTTCTCGCTCGGGCTCGACGGTCCGACCACCGTCGAACTCGTCAACTCTGCCGACGGACGCTCGGCCATCCTGCTGAACGACCATCTGGAACCGGGAGCCTACCGGCTGACGTGGCGGACGGAGGATCAACCCTCCGGAACGTATCTGGTGCGGGTTTCCTCAGGAGAGTGGAATCGGGTGGAGTGGGTGAGGATTGTGCGATAGAAGGTTCCTCCGGCGAAGAGACGTATCCGTAGAGGAAGCGACCATCGTTTTGCGACGCAGGCCGATGGTTGCTCTCTCCGACTCCATCCCGCATTCTTTGGAAGAGGGGACGTTGACGTCAGAACGTCTTCCTACCTGAATTCAGGGATATATGATTCTCCCTCCATCGTGCGATTGATCCCGGCTCTTCAAAACCCCATCTTTGCTCAAGGGTTTTCTGCGAATCCACCAACATATCTGTTTATATCTCCTTATCCGGAAACGCAGACGGATTCCGCATCCGGAAGCCGTATGGCTCCATTCTTCAACACACACATCACAACCGAACGATCATGGCAACTACCGTTAAGTGGTCGATGAACATCAGTGCAGTCGGAGGACCGCAACTCACCTCCTCGGGCACGCTTGAGGCCGATGCGTACGAAGTCATCAACGTAAAAGTCGAACCGGACAGCACCGATTTGCAGATCAGGCTGAACTCGACAAGCAGTGAACTTGCGCTGCTGGCAATTACCGCCGACCGATATGAGGAGAAGATCACCTACACCACGCAACCGTCGGCCTCCGCCTCAACAAGCTATATCCTTGACGGACCTCACCTGATGTTCGGCAAGGCGTCTCTGGTCCAGTTCAACTCCTCACCTCTTTCGCTCTATTTCAACAACAAGACCGACAAACCGGTCACCCTCACCATCTTCGTCGGCAGAGACGCCACGCCGTAAGTACACGACACCGGAGAAGCCACACCACATCTATATCAGCGGGGAAACACCAATGCCAGTAGCACCAACATATCCGGGCGTTTACATTCAGGAGATACCGAGCGGCGTCCGCACGATTACCGGAGTCGCCACATCGATCACCGCCTTTATCGGACAGGCGTTGTGGGGTCCGGTCGATACACCGACGATCATCAACTCGTATGCGGATTACGAACGGCAATTCGGAGGGCTGGTCGAATACAGCACGATGAGTTATGCGGTACGGCAGTTCTACCAGAACGGAGGCTCCCAGGCGATTATCGTCCGTGTTGTCGGAACGGGCGCAAAAGAATCGGACATCGCTCTCGGGTCGCTTAATCTGGAGGCGGCAAATCCCGGAGCGTGGGGAAATCGGCTGCAAGCCTCGGTCAATTACAGCGACGGCACCCTGTTCAACCTGTCGGTCCGGTTGCTGGCGGCCGACACGGAGGAAGTGCTGGTCACCGAGACGTTCCTCAACGTTTCAGTCGATCCTTCCAATCGTCGCCGGGTGGACGAAGTTCTGGAAGAAGAGTCCGACCTTGTGAGAGTCACCACCGATCTCGACGGGTCGTCGGCGCCGACCGCAGCCCCCGCCGTTACCTCAGCCTGGGTTCAGGCAACCGGAGGGGTAGACGATCCGGTGACCGACCCCGCACCATACGAAGGGGAAGAAGGCAAGAAAACCGGAATCTATGCTCTGGAGAATGCGGACATCTTCAATCTTCTCTGCATTCCTCCCATTTCGCCGGAAGAGGATCTGGATTCGGCTCTGTGGGAAGCGGCCGCACAGTATTGCAAGAAGCGCCGTGCAGTCCTCATCGTCGACGCTCCGTCCAGTTGGAAAGATGCAAACGAAGCGGCCCTCGGTATGGCGACATTCCCAAGCTCTGTGGAACCCCGCGACTACGCGGCCATCTACTATCCCAACGTTCGCGCGGCCGACCCGCTGAAGGAGAACCGTTTGCGGGATTTTCCTCCGTGCGGCATGGTCGCCGGAATCATCGCCCGCACCGACACCTCGCGCGGTCTGTGGAAGGCCCCGGCCGGACAGGAGGCCGGACTGAGGGGGGCGCGGGAATTGAGTGTAAAACTGACCGACGAGGAGAAC
>CAMLOB010000634.1 GCA_946481475.1 uncultured Chlorobiota bacterium
GGCTAGGATTCTGTCGTCCTCCAACTTTAGAGATTCTCTTTCATGATTCATGCAACAACGCCGTATATATTCTATGCATTTACTAATTCCGACTGAGGCAAGGATTGCATTCTACTCTCTTCCTTATTCCTACCAATGACAGATAAGAACTCATTTCTGTTATCTACAATCGAAGACAAAGTATCAACCCACCTTTCAACATCCACGCCAGCTAGATTAAAGTGATTCATATCCCAATTCCTTTCTTTAGCTTCAACAAGCAAAGAATGAACACATTCTATGTTATTAACATAAAGAGCAAGTTTGATCTTAGCTTCTTGAATAATTGCTTGCAAATATGAATTTGGTGACGCACTTAGAGGAAGAGTTTTCGAGTACTTTTTCACAAAATCAAGTACGTTAGCCAGTGAGACGCTTTTTACAAGAGGTACTGGAATTTGCTCCTTCACAGCACTCACCACTTCAGAGAATAGATCCTCGTGCTTTGCATATGGAATAGAAAATTGCAGACCCTTTTTATTATAGAATTCCATTAAAGCCAGAGGTCCGGCTAAGCAGGATTTCAAATCATCCCCCATTCTATTCCCCCATAAGGGATATACAACGAAATGAGGTCTGTATGCTTCTACTCTTGGAAGCTTGATCAGTTCGACACCTACGACTAATGGTCCTAGTATTCTATACAATTTACCAGGAGAGAACACGGCCAACTCTGGAATATACTCTTGCCAATCTTGGTCGATCTTCCTCATGGTTCTTTTTGCATCCTGTATCATTTTCAAGGTTTTATTATTTCAATCCCATACTCAGGAAAATTTCTCGAATATTTCAAAAATTGCTTATTGCCCATTGTAGCACTACCGAATTTATAATCATAGATAACCATATTAGAATGATCAATAACATCCAAGAAGCCCCTATTTCCTGGTCCCAATATATGATTATTGTTAAAGTAGTAGTTAAATCGCAATCCACGATCTCCGTATATACTTTGATATCGACTTAACAAATCATTTGCATATGTATGTTTTGCCGTACCTGCGAACCGACCTGTACCTCCAATTGCTGTTTCGGCTTTTGTCGCAGCACGACGCACGAGTTCTTCATTTGCAAGCCCAATCCTTCTAGCAGGACTAGCAAAAACACTGTGATTTGCAACATTCGTACTACTAGTCTCCAACGAAGTCAACCGTTTGCTTAACCAAGCTAAACCAATCGCCGCACCGATTTGCCCTCCCGTATTCCACTTATCAAGCGTACTGCTGTTGTTCCACCAGTTGACAACTCCATTGATCTGGTTCTGCTGATACTGCATCGACGCCGTCGGCGTCAACTGCTTGCCGATACTCCAGTGATAGGTGAATTCCGCTGTCCCGGCCAGCCCCTCCAATGTCAGACTCCGCTCCGGATCCAATGCAGCCAACGCCGTCGTCGCTGCAAACGTCAAGGCTCCATCCCCGGCTGCTGCGAACTTCGTCAACAGCGTGATCTCGCTGTGATCCACACTCGCCATCACACTCGACCAGCGATCCGACGACGACTCATCCCCGGCGATCAGACGATACGTCTCGGTGATCAACACCGATATCGGACGACCCACCGTCTTCACATCACCGGCTGCCAATCGACCCAGATCAAAACGATTGAGACTGATCTCCAGACCCGTTGACTCATACTGACGGGTTAACGTCCAGTCATTCCCATCGGCACTCCCCGATACCCAGACGCTTGTTCCCGGGGGACCGGTACTGTACCCCTGTGCGTGCGCCATGTGGGTCAACTCCATCGTGCGCTGAAAGTGCACGTTCGACCCCAGTCCGGTGTCTACCCATGTTGCGTCACTCTGTGGAGTGGTGTAGTCCTCTACAAGTGGATTGGTACGCGGATCCAGAGGGTTGTCTCCTTCATCCTCCGGCCCATCCCCTTCCGCACCTATCACATCCGAGTAATAGATCGGATTGCCGTACATCGAGGCATACGGGCTTTCTCCCGGATGCGTGATCGGATCGTGACTCCACCAACGTCCGATCCGAGGATCGTACTGCCGGAAATACGTTGTATAGTGATTCCCCGCTTCTCCCTTTACCTCCGGATCTGTTTCCATACCGTTAAATCCGTAACGATACTCGACCGAGTTATCCCACGTCCTGTCCGGCTGTGGCATCCCGAACGGATACTGATGCGTGTACGCCTCCACATCCGCGTAGTAATTACCTGCGCCCGGAGTCCCTGTGCGCTTCCGGTCGCCTATGACGACCCGTACGTTCCCCAGATGATCCGTCAACTCATAGTGCTTCAGATTCAGTCGACGGGTGTACGTCGGACCCGTGTTCGGTGCGTCAAAGATACTGATATCCGGACGGGCTACTCCCACTCTCCCCCTTCCATAGATCGGCAATTCCACTAACCTGTAATCGCAGACATCGCAACTGTCGCCGTACCCGTCGAAGTCCGTGTCCTCCTGTTCCGGATTCACCGTACACGGGCAGTTATCGTGATCGTCCGTCCAGCCGTCGCCATCCGCATCGGTCGGCGGAACCGGCGGGTTCATCGGGTTCCCCGGCGAAGGATCGCACGCATTCCCCACACTGTCGGCGTCGATGTCCTCCTGGGACGGGTTGCTTTCGCAGATGCAGTTGTCGCAGGAGTCCCCCACGCCATCCCCGTCGCTGTCCCGCTGACCCGGATTGTAGATCCCCGGAC
>CAMLOB010000635.1 GCA_946481475.1 uncultured Chlorobiota bacterium
CTATGCGAATCTCAACTCTTGTTCCGGTAGCGCTCGTTGCGTTCCTTCTGTCGGTAACCGGAAGTCTTGCCCAGAACCTTTCCACACTCAGCACTCCGCTGGAGGCGCCTGACGGGACCCAGACCTCGCTGGCCGATCTCGGAGCCGGAAAAGTGACCATCGTCAGTTTCGGTGCCACGTGGTGTGTTCCCTGCAAGAAAGAGATGCAGGCGGTGAACGATATCTACGATTCGCTCCAGTCCAACAACATACAGTACGTGGCGGTCTTCATCGACAACACGAAGACCATGTCGAAAGTCGGCCCCTACGTGACGGCCAAAAAATTCAAGTTTCCCGTCCTTCTTGATCCCAATCAGGAAGTGTTCGAGACGGTGAACGGAACGGAAGTGCCGTATGCGCTGATCTACGATCAGAACGGAGAGCTGAAATTCAAACACGACGGATATTTCGAGGGGGATGAAGAGCATCTGATGGAGGAGGCGCTCAGTCTGGTTGAAGGGGGCGAGGCAGCTTCCGGCGAATAGCGGGTTTGATGTAAGAGAAGGGTGGCTTGAGAACTCCCTGAGATGGAGTGTCGGGCGGCCCTCATCCCCGAATATCGGATAAGTCAAAATGGAAGCCGCAGTGGAAGGATACTCCACTGCGGCTTTTGTGTTATCTTTATCCTTTTCCCGTTTGCAGATCAGTTCACCAAAACCTGACGGTGTTGTGACTTCCGACAAAAATCGATTTACCCGACCGGAGTCGGGATTTTCCCTTGCGACGGTCCTCTGCGGTGCTCTTCTTTTTGCTTCAGGAGCTTCGGCTCAGAACACGGACTTTTCGATTGCCAACGATTTTCGCTACGGTATCGGTGAGCAGTATCAGAATGAAGATGTGGAGCGCAAGGAGTACCTTGAGAACCTCTTCAACGGTCGCATCAATATCTCCAATAATCTCGGCAATCTTCTGCTCGGCTTTCGCGTGCAACTCGACAGACCCCGGGAGTTCGGACCCGATACGGTCGGTCTGACGCAGTACTTTGCCGAGATCAAAAAGGACGGGTTGACGGCGCGTGGTGGAACCTTCTATCATCTGGTCGGCAGAGGACTGGTCTTCAACACGTTCGAGAGCCGACCGGTCGGTTTCAACACGCTGACCGAAGGGGTGAACATCGATTACAAGAGGAAGGAGTTCAAGGCGGGGGTGTATGGCGGCACAATGGCCTATGCCGATATTCTGGGGACCGACAGGGTGGAGCAATATCTGCTGCGCGGAGCCTGGGGTGAAGGGAGTCCGATTGATGAAATAACGTTCGGCGCTTCCTATCTGGCGGCGACCGGGGAGAAAACGCGATCAGGGTTCCGGAACGAGTTTGACGCCTACCTTCGCGAGGGCTACATCGAGGGGAACTATGAGGGATTTTCCGCTCTGTTCAACTGGGCCGACAAGCGGACCGCGCTCGACAGTCTGACGAAAGCCTTCAGCAGTTCCACAAACTACGGAACCGGATGGTACGGCAAGCTGGGATACACCGGCGATCTGTTCGGTCTGACGGCCGAATACAAGGACTACCGTTTTGACCTTGTGGAGCCGACCGACCGGGATGTCTCCACCCGACCGACCAGAGCGCTTCCGTTCCAGAACGCCCCCACGCTGGTGCCGGAACATGACAAGACGCTGCTGGCCCGCAATCCTCACACGATCGATTTCAGCGATGAAGTCGGTTTTCAACTCTCCGGTCTGGTCTTCCCCTCAGAAGATCTGATCGTCAGCTTCCTTGCCACTGCGGCAAGTCGTCATGCCGCCTATAACCCGGTGGTTGTAACCGACACCACCGGTCTGCAGTCATTGGAATATCAACTGGTGGACGACAAGCGTCTGGCCTTCCCCGAGTTATCGAACAGCCGCTATTCGCCGTATTGGGAAATCTTTGCCCAGGCCGAGTACCAGTACAGCGACGATATCTCGTTTGTCTTCGGATTGCAGCGTAAGGATAACGTGATCTATTACGACAAACTGAGCGTGGAAGTCCCGGCATCGAATGAAACCTACAAGACTGCCGGCGGAGTGGTGGAGTCGACGATCAATCTCTGGCAGGGGAACAGCCTGCACGCAATCCTTGAAGGGCAGCGGGTCTTCGATTCGAAAAAGGTCTCCGAGCGGAACGACTCGCTCGGGATCAAGGAATCGGACGGACATTTTTTCAACACGCTCCTGACGCTTGAGTTCACCCGCTCCCCCCGCTGGTCGGCAAATGTCAGGGTCGAGTGGTCGTCGACCGACAAGGAACAAGGGGGACGTCAGGTCTGGCCGGTGGTCGGCGGGGCTTACCGTATCGGACGGTCCCACACAATCCGGGCACAGTACGGATGGGAGCGGGGGGGCGTCGTCTGCACCGGCGGCGTCTGCCGGTTCATCAACCCCTTTACCGGATTTCGGCTGGACATCTCCAGCAAACTGTGAGCCGATGATATATCAGCGTATCAAGCAACAATGATAAAGGAGAGCATTATGAACTACCAACGACTTCTTGCGGCGGTCGGGGCCATCGGTCTCCTCTGCTTTTCTGCGGTGAGCGCACAACACCAGCGGATCGTACTGATAGAGGATTTCAGCAGCGTTACCTGCGTCAACTGCCCGCAGGCTGCGGCAATCGTTACGCAGGTTGCCAAAGAGAACCCGAACCGCATCGTGACGATCCAGTGGCATCTTGATATTC
>CAMLOB010000636.1 GCA_946481475.1 uncultured Chlorobiota bacterium
GAGAGATGATGAACTCTATATCCGGATCTCGAACGATGGAGGGGAATCCTGGACCGACATGCTCGTGCTGGAGTTCGGAGCGCAGGAGTGGACCGAGTATCGTCTCCGTGTTGCCGATTATACGGCTCCGACAGCAATGATGAAGTTCCGCGTGATTGCCTCCGATTCCGGTGAAGAGGGATGGGTGGAGGCCGGACTGGATGATTTTCTTGTGAGCGATACCGGATCGATCAGCAGCGTCGGGACGAGGGGGGGAGCGGCCGAAGGGAGAATCCGGTTGATGCCGAATCCGCTGACCGGGGAACGCCCGTTGCGACTGCAGCTTCCTGGGGCCGAGTCGGCGGAATCAATTGCGCTGCACGATCCTCTGGGACGGGAAGTCCTGTTCATCGGCAGGGAGGATCTTCCCGTCGGAGGAAACGATATCACTATCAACGTGCAGAATCTCCGTTCCGGTCTCTACTACCTCAAGGTAGTGCTGAAGGACGGAACGGTCCTCTCCGAGCGGGTGGAGATCCTGCGGTAGGGGTCTGGATGGTGAAAAAGAGGAAGGCCCGAATGAAAAGGCATACCATTGGGGTATGCCTTTTTCATTCCCACAGTAACTTGTGGTCGGCGAAGAGGTCGATCGATACGACAGGTCTCTTCGGCCCGCAAATTCATTCCATCCATATCACAACATCATGGAGGTCTTTCGATGCGATACGCTGTTCGGTCTCTTGGTCTTCTCCCTCTGTTCCTTCTTCTGCTGCAAACCGGTCATTCACAATCCATACCTCCGGCAGTCGATACGTTGCATCAACAGCAGGCTGTATCCGATTCCGCAAGGAGAATGAACGTTGTAGGCAAGTCTTCTGCGAGATCGGGAGCCCTGCATACGTCTCAGGGGAGGAGTGATACGATTCCCCCCACGGTCACCATTCTTTATCCGGAAGATGGGGATACCGTCAGTGTCTACGCACGTATGATGTGGGTACAGGTTTCCAGCTATGACGAGGTCGGTGTTGTCCGCATGGAGTTTCTGCTGGATACGATCTATCATAGAGCAATCGGGGGAAGTAATGTATGACGACGATGTTTACATTAACTGGACGCCGAATTTTGAGGGAGAACATCATACCCTGACGGCGGTTGCATACGATGCCACGGGCAACAGAGGGAGTTCGGAGACCATCAGCCTGACTCTCTTTCCGATCTTCGACACGGCCGTCGACGGCAGCTACGATCTTGAGGAACAGGGAGTGGAAGTGCTGGGTGTCGAGTACGGCAGTGCCGACGGACGGGTCCTGATCCGGTTCAGCCTTCCGTACGGAGCGGATATCGTTGCCGAGGTTTACGATCTGGGAGGAAAACTGCTGACGCAGACCGATCCGCGACGGCACCATTCCGGTGAAGGGGTGATGCCCCTTGAACAGCTTCCGGTTGTTCCCGGTGCCTATCTGGTGAAGCTTACAGCACGCGACGGAGGGCGCGTCTCGACCGCTGCCGGAAAACTTCAGATCATGCAGCGGTAGCCGGTAACAACCGGGTCTGAAAATACTCTTGTGAAGTAAGGTCTCATTCCCTAAGTTCATCGGGTCGAATGCTGACGATATATTTTTCTCACTATACATGGAGTCGAAAGACGTATGAAAAAACCGGTTCTACTGATGGTAACGTTGCTCGTGGCGACGGTCGGTATCCTCAGCTATACCTTCCTCTATGCGGGAAGCACGAAGAGCGAGAAAGCGGTCGACGGCAAGAGCAAGACCGAATGTTCGTATGAGGCGGTCTCTGCGGAGGATTGCGACTGGCACGCGCGGAGTGCCGAGGTGAAGGCGTCGTGCGATGGGAAGCGTGCCGGCGGAGAGAAGATGTGGGGAAGCTGCAAGGGGGAGGTCAAAGAGGATTGCAAGAAGAAGTGCGACTGGGAGAGCAAGCACGGAACGCAGACCGAAGAGAGCCAGCCGCAGATCGAGATCAAGTGATCGCGATTGTCGCATAAAACAATATCGATATGAACAACGGGCCGCGACGGAAACGTCGCGGCCCGTTCATCTTGGTGATTCTTTGTGCCCTTGGTGATTTTGTGGTAAATCCTGCGGGGAAGATTTACCACAAAGCCACGAAAAGCACAAAGCATCACCAAGTGCCCCCTTACTCCACGCTCAGTTTTGCGATGCCTTCCATCGCTCCTGCCCGTACTTTTACCAGATATATCCCCGGCACCAGTCCGGCGGTACTGATTGTCCCCGATCCCCTGCCCGTCTCCCGGTCGTAGCCGATAGCGTCGGTCGAAAGCTGAAGAACCGTTTGGCCGGAAGAAGCATGCGTCACGGAAACTGTCGGGACGGCTCCGGCCATTCCCCCCTCGAACTCCACCCGCACCGACGCATTGACCCGCACCCGGCTCGGATAAAGCCGCACGACGAGATGCAATGCGGGTTCCGATAGTTCACCTCCCGGAAACAACTCCTGCGAATCAAAACAGAAGAGGGAATCGGCAAACGAAACCTTTCCCGTTGTGATCTTCGGAGGAACCCGCTCCCGAACGGTGAGATCGACGGGAATCAGTCTGAACGGCTCGTAGGGGACCTCCACATCCTCCGCTTTTGCTTCTGTCGGAGTACTTGTTCGGCATCCGTAGGAGAAGAGAGGGTCAAGGCGGAAGAGGTGGAGTGTGTAGTGAGAGTAAGGCCACTCTCTTCTCTCG
>CAMLOB010000637.1 GCA_946481475.1 uncultured Chlorobiota bacterium
TACTTTCACCGCCTGTTTGTGTATCGCAATGAAGACGGCGCGTTGGAGGATGAGGCAACGTTGGTTCTGGACCCGGAGGAGACAATTGCCGAGCGACTGGAATATCAACCGGTAGAGGTCTATGCGGCAGATCTGGATCTGGATCAGGATGATGAGTTGATTGTCATCGTAAGCGTGACATTGATTGATCAGGTGGCGGACAAGCGGGCGGAGGTGTGGATTTTTGAAGGAGGCCCGGATTTCCAGTTGGATACGCCGAGCGTTGTCCTGAAGGATACCGAGGAGAATTACACAAACTTCAATGCCACAATCGGCAACCTCGATGGAGACCCATATCCTGATCTCCTCATCGCAGGTGATTATACCGACGGAGAACCCGGTAACCGTCCGGTTCGCATGAAGCTCTGGTGGGGAAAAGCCAATCTCGCCGAACTCTCTCCGGCTCCCGACCGCTCGGTTCGCTTTACCGATCCGCTCTACCCTCGCATTACATTTGCCCGACCGTTCCTGCCGCTGTTCGATACCGACGGCGATTCAGTCCAGGAGTTCCTGCTGCCGGGATCGGAAGGCGCGTGGTACTACTATGACATGAGTGCCGAAGGGAAAGATCCACGAAGCAGAGAGTTTACGCTTGAGGATGCTGACGGAAGCTACCGCGGATTCAATCTTGTGTACAAAGTCGGCTATCTGAACGACTCGTTGCGCAGATACGAGATGATTGGCCGAACCGGCGGAGGCTCACCCGGCGGGGACGCTCGTTTGGTATTGATGTCTGGCGGGAAAAAGGGAGCGAACCTGACGTTTGACGGGTACTATTCAGCCTCGGATGATGGTTTGAAGTCAGGGAACATCTTCGGTGTGGATGCCATTGTCGAGAACTGTACAGGAACGGGCTGGGATTGCTACCTGACCGGTAACCCGAGATGGGGCGATAACGACGAGGGGATCGTGGTCCTTCTGGAAGGGGGTGCCTATATCCCGAACGATGACACGACATTGAGTGTGTGGACAGTTGGTACGGACGAACATTCAGCAGCATTGCATGTGTGGCCGAACCCGGTGATCGATGAACTGCACATTGCATGGCGTGGAGACTTGAAGAGGCTACCATCGCTGATGGTAGTCTATGACGACAACGGACGAGAGATGACCAGCGGAGCTGTGGAGGCATGGAGAGGAGAAGCGATCTGGCAATGTAGTGGCGTAAGTGCTGGAACGTATCTGCTGGCGATCTACGATAAGAATGGAAAACTGCTGGCGACCACGCGGGTCGTCAAACAGTAAAAACGGACCCAATAAAAGAAAACCCGACGAATTGGTCTGACCCACCGCATCGTCAGGTATTTGGCTCATTGCGACGGATGACGACTCAAATCAACCATCAATCTTCACATCAACAACGAGCACTATGAAGTACACAACGAATGTACGAAGACGGCTATTGCCTACAATGCAAAAGGCGGTGATTCTTGCCGGGCTGCATTGCCTTTTCCTCTCAAGCTCTCCTTCGGCATATGCCCAGACCGGCTGGGGTGTCGGGGCCGACACCGGGACGCTTGTCGCCCCGCCGCTGGTCCGGCTCTGGAACTGGCCGGATACCACCTTCATGATCGGTGCCTGGGGAGGCTGGCAGTTCATGCCGCCATCGGATCAGGTGGCCGACTTGTGGGACTTCCTCGACGCGATGGGGATCGACATGTATTTCACGAGCTTTTTCGCCGACACGGTGCGAAGTATCGACAGCGCGGAACTGCGGGCCGCCGATTCAATTCGCGGGCTGCACCGGTTCGACACGTTGTTGTGGAGCGCGGACGTGGCAGGTGGCGACCGGCTGGTCTTCAGTACGGCGACAGGGGAGAGTCCTGACGTGATCGGTGCGGCGCGTGAGCTACAGTTCTATCCTTTCGACTCAGTGCAGTCGCCGTACTTTCCGTTCCGATTCCATGCAAAGGACGGAGGAGAAAAGATTACGAACCCGTTTGAGCGTGACGACGCGGACTCAACTGAATCCGAGATGCGGTACGACAGCTCAAACACGACCTCCGGCACAGTCGTCGCGCAGGAGATGGCCTTCAACCGGTGGCCCGAAGACCTGCGACAGGTCTACAGATGGAAGGCACAGACCGCATCGAACGACAGCTTGCAGGATGCCACCCGATGGATTCGGGAGAATCAGGGAGAGACCAATGACTACCTTGTTGTCAGAGGGCACCTGTTTGCCGGGGGAACATCGGCTGATTCCGATTCTCTCTTCAAGGTTGAAGTCATCTACGAGGTGCCCGCCGGGTTCTCCTTCCATGCAGGGTTGAGCAGTTTTCCGACCTCTGCCGTCGATACCTCCTTCCTCATCAGGCGGTACTATATCACCAAGGCCGATCTCAAACCCCAAGGAAATGATCCGTTTGATAAATATCAGGATTTCGTCTCCCCGCTCCACATGCTCTGGCTGGCAAACGGGAAGTTCGGACCGGCAAGCTCCAGTATCGGCGATGCTTCCCGCCGCTTCGATGTCCGTGTCACGTGGCTCGGAGGGGAGCCGGTCGCCCTCAGGTGCGTCATGCTCAGAAACGCGAAGGCGCAGTTCCTCTACAACACCGATGCGGCTGCCCTCGCCGCCAAACAGAAGATCGTGGACCTTGTCCGCCGCGTCCTCTACGGTTCTTCCGACTACAACGTCCCGCAGGACTC
>CAMLOB010000638.1 GCA_946481475.1 uncultured Chlorobiota bacterium
GATATTGTCCTTTTAAAATGCTGAGGACGTTATGCTGCTGCAACGACAGGTCGATTCCGAAGAATTGCGCCGGGCACTTCAGGAAGAGAAGATCGCAGGGGCCGTTCTTGACGTCTGGGAGGGAGAGCCGGAGGTTCCGGTCGATCTTCTGGAACGTTGCCTGATCGCCACACCCCACGTTGCCGGTTACTCACAGGACGGGAAACTGAAGGGGACCGAGATGATGGCCGACGGACTTGCGCGATTTGCAGGGGTGGAGAACGGATGGAGGACGGAACATGCCCTGCCGGAGACGGCGGGGAGGGTCGACCTGAGAGGACTGGATCGATTCGATGCCTTTGCCAAGGCAATCCATACGGCGTATGATATTGCCGGAGACGACCGGCAATTGCGGGAACTGTTCGCTCTGCCGGAAGGAGAACGTCGCGCCGGTTTCGACAGATTACGTAGAACGTATTGGACGAGACGGGAATTTCCGGCGTGGAAGGTTGTGACCGAAGATGAAGGCGTCCGGCAAGGACTGACGAACCTGGGTTTCGGGATTGCGGAGGATGGCGTATAGGAAGGGAGAAGGCACATTCGAAGATATTCCCCGACGACGCTGATCGTTTCGGACGTGATGGTGTCGGCAGACAACCGACAGGTCCGGAACCTGTCCCCTGTTCCCTTGTTTTCCGTCCCGTTTTCCCCAGGTGGGGCAAAGGTTTTTGCCCCCTACGGACCCATCTCTATAAACTCTACGAACTCTTCTCTCTACGAACTCGCCCCTACATCGTCAACCCCGCCTTCAGTTTCGCCGCACGGTCGGCCAGCTTCAGGGCTTCGATAACCGCGTCAAGGTTGCCGTCGATCACTTCCTGCAGGGCGTAATTCTTTGCCTCCCCTTCCAGCCGGTGATCGGTCACCCGGTTCTGCGGCCAGTTATAGGTCCTGATCTTGTCCGAACGGTCACCGCTGCCGACCATCGATTTGCGCTGGGCCGCCTGTGCGCTCTCCTGTTTCGCCCGCTCGATCTCGTAAAGTTTTGCCCGAAGCATCCGCATGGCCCGCTCCCGGTTCTGCAACTGCGAGCGTTCCTGCTGGCATGCGACCGAAAGTCCGGTCGGGACGTGCGTCAGGCGAACGGCCGTCTCCACCTTGTTGACGTTCTGTCCCCCTTTGCCTCCGGCGCGGAAGGTGTCCATTTCAATGTCGGCCGGATTGATCTCCACGTCGATCTCCTCAGCCTCCGGCAGCACCGCAACGGTGGCGGCCGACGTGTGAATGCGTCCCTGTGTCTCGGTCTCCGGCACGCGCTGCACCCGGTGGACGCCCGATTCAAACTTCATCGAGCCGAAGGCTCCGTCGCCGGATAGCTGGAAAACGATCTCCTTGAAGCCCCCCATATCCGATTCGTTGAAGTCGATCACCTCGGTCTTCCATCCCTTCATTTCGGCGTACCGGATGTACATCCGGTTCAGATCCCCTGCAAAAAGGGCCGCCTCCTCCCCTCCGGTACCGGCCCGGATCTCGACAATACAGTTCTTCGAATCGTCCGGATTCGTCGGAATCAACAGGAACCGGATTCCCTCCTCCACCTTCTCCCTCCGCTCCTCCAGCTCGTCGAGTTCCAGACGGGCAAGCTCGCGCATCTCCGGATCCCCCGCCGTCTCCAGAAGTTCCTCCGCCCCCTCGATCTCCTCCATCAACTGCACGTACTCCTGATAGGCCTCCTCAATCGGGGCAAGTCTGCTCTGCTCACGCATCGCATCGCGATAGGCTTTCATGTCGTTCACCACCTCGGGAGTCCCCAGGCTCTCCTCCACATCGCGATAGCGTTCGTGTATTTCCCTCAGTTTATCAAGCAACATTTCCTTTCCTTGATCCTCATTTTCCGTTATGTTGACGCAATCTACAAAATCGGAAGCGGTTCCGATTTGTCGCGAGGAAGAAGAACGGATGATTACGAAAACTGTCCGGATTTCGCATATGAAAATGGTTCTTTCTCTTCTGCCCGTTGGTCTTCTCTTATTGTTGACGGCCTGCAGTCCGGGACGGGAGACCGTTGCGACCGGATCGGTTGTCGAAAGCCGGGGGGAGACCGAGGAGAGACCGACCGAAGAACAATCGGTCTCCTCCGCATCGATTCACCGGTGGTTTGTTGAAGGATCCCTGGCCGCGATGCGGTCCGATTACGAGGAGGCGATCGGCTGGTACGATGCGATTCTCCGGGAAAACCCCGATCACGCCCCCACACTGGCCGCCCTCGCCCGCTGCTACGACGCCCTCTCGCTGAGCGATTCGGCCCGGGATTATGCCTACCGCACGCTTCGGGTCGACCGGAAGGACGTGCCGTCGCTCAGACTCCTTGCCGACTTGCTGACCGCCGAGGGGGAGTTCGACAGCGCCGCAGCTTTGTATGAGGAGGTGGTGAGACTGAAGCCGGATGACCTGCAGGCCCGGTTCATGATCGCCCGGACGTGGGACCACCGCAATCCCTCCCTGGCCATCACCCACTACAAGTATATCCGGGACAATATCGCCGAGGATTACCTTGCGCTGAGCAACCTCTACCAGATGCAGTCGCTGGAACGACGTGCGGCCGAGGGGGCCGGAACGCTCCGCCTGCTGATCGCCCACAATCCGGGAGAAGGAGAACTGCACGATCTGCACTGCAACCTCTGGATCGAGGCC
>CAMLOB010000639.1 GCA_946481475.1 uncultured Chlorobiota bacterium
TCTGCCACGTGTATTCCCCCGGATTGTCCGGGTCCGGCTTCGCCCAGTCGATCCCCTCGAACAACTGCGACGAGTTAATCGGATGCGATGTCGGCTGCCACGACGAGCCGTTCCACGTCTGGTCCCACCGCTCGCTCTGCGTCGCCGAGTCCCAGGCGAACGCAATGCCCGAGACAATGGGATTGATTGCACCGCCGTTGACCTTGTAGATTACCTCGCGTGGGGGAAGTTCCGTAGCAGGATTATAGTTCGACGGATCATCGTTGATGCGAAGGGAATCAGGCGTTGCGCGCTGTGTGAAGACATTATCATCCCATGAGAAGACCGTAAACACATCCGTGAAGTACCGCAAGGCGCGAAGCTCCGATGTGTCGTAGAAGTAGAACAACGCCTCACGAGAACTCGATCCCTGATCCAGATACGACGGACGGTTCGCATGACCCACATAACTGACCCACGGCACAATCCGCTTCCCCTCCGGAGCCGCATCGATCAGCGTCTGGTATTGCGGCCACCGAGGATAGATATAGTTCCCCTTCTCGACCGAGCGAATGATGTAGTCGGCTCCCATGCTTGATATGTAATCCCAGACATTCTCAATCTCCGCGTCGTAGTACGTGTAGAAATACACGCCGACCGGGAAGTCCGACGGATACTGTCGGGCAATGGGAACGGGTTCGGGAAAGGTCGTACTGACCCAGTCACGATATCCGGCCGGTTGGCCGAGTGCGGCGTCGGTAACGGCTCCTGCAACCAGCAGAAGCAAAGCGAGGGTGACGTGTGACCAGCCCGAGGGCGGACGGTAGTGTTGACGAAGTTTCATCGTCTCCTCCGTAAATATAATGGTGAATAGTCGGCGGGCGGTTCATGTCCGTCCACCACGATTATTGCCACTCCTGTGTCACTGTTTGAGCACCTCCGCTGTGGCGATCACCCGGTCATCGGCGGCATAGGCGACGAGGATATAGGCGCCCGACGCCACCGACACACAATCCCATCTGGCCGCACCGACATACGGATCAACCGTGCCGGAAACAACCTCCCGCCCGACCATGTCGAAGACCGCAAAGCGTGTCGGCTTCTCTTTCAGGTTTCCCCGCCAAGCGATTTGCAAGACATCCCGAACCGGGTTTGGCCAGAGGAACAACCCTCCGGACTCTCCGGCAATCGGAACTTCTTCGACAACGGTACTCGGGTCGTCGAAGGGGATATACGGTCCTCCGGCCAGCACAACGGCAACTCCGGAAGGAAGAGCGGGTCCTTGCGGGGTGCTGTATCCCACGTCAGACCAGCCGTCGTTATTGATATCGCCGATTTCTCCACCCAAACTGAAGATGAATACATTCGGCACACCATCTTCCGCGGGCACATACCACGCTTCATAGTCATGGTTCGGTCCGTTCGGACTTCCAGAGACATAATAGCGGGCATGATGATTGAGTTTCGTCAATCCTCCAATTGGCAACATCTCATACGTTCCCGTACTATCATTCAGTGCGCCCGCTGATAAAGAGTTCATGGTCCAATCCCCTTGATAATACACATCGGCATCCTCAAGCGTAAAGCTCCGTTCGCGGATGCTCTTGCGGGAACTCAAGTACACCCGCACACCAGCCACATCTTCATATTCCTGCGAGGCAAGGTCAACTGCACCATCTCCATCGAGGTCATAGATGCCGAGGCCGAAAATGCTGTTGATGCCGATCTGTCCGTGGATCAGTGGAAGGTCATGGTCGGGAGGATGCTCAGCCCAGGAAGACGGAGAATTGTCATTCCCCCAGTAGAACCGGATCATATCGCCGACACCGTCATATGTTCCTCCTAAAAGCATGTCCATTTGGCCGTTTCCGTCGAAATCGAAGAATCGAACCGTCCAGTTATGTGCATCTCCAACTTCATGTGTATCTCTGATGATCACATCCGGCTCATCCAACTGAAAATTCTCTCCACCAAAGTATATCCAGACCTGATTATCCTTATCAGCCGTGCGGGTCGTGTCTACACGGGTACCCAAAAGCGGAATGATTACATCGTCGACGTCGTCATTGTTGACATCCAACACATAGATATCCCGAGGAAGAAGGAATCGTTCTAGCGCTGGTTCCTTCTTCCCAAAATCTATTGTATAGACGGGAACCTCGCTGACTCCGGTGTCCGTCACCTCATGCAGGAAGATCTGATCATAGTAACGGCTGAAATCATTCACCACTTCAATGTAGATAAAGGTGAACATCATAAACCTTCGTCCGTCGTTCCAGTAATCGCTCACATGCGGAGGAATTGATCCGACTGAATCTTTCTGCCAGAACGGCTCGGTCTTCGGAGGATTCCCCCCTTCGTAGAAGTACCAGACCTGTTGGCCTTGGTCATTCCGAACCTGATGAACGGCAAAGTCTGCCGTATCATCTCCTGAAATATCCACCCCGCCCCAGATGTTGTAGCCGTATTGTTCAAATGTGCCGGCTTGTCCCCGTTCGGTCCAGATCCTCCGCAGCTTCACCGCTTCAGGATTGGCTACCAACTGGTTTTGCGCAAGAAGAGATGTGCCCGTCAGGAGAAGCACTCCGAGGAGCGGGAGGAAGAAGCGGATATGGGAAGCTGTAGAACGCATAAACTTTCGCTAATGAATCATGGGCTGAAGTTATCGGTTTGAA
>CAMLOB010000640.1 GCA_946481475.1 uncultured Chlorobiota bacterium
TCGGGAGCGGCCGCCGGCGGTGGCGGCTCCGCCGGGAAATCGTTCGTGCAGAAACCGGGCTTCGTCGAAGACATCCATGCTCGGGTTTGACCCCCGCCCGTCGGTGCCGAGCGCAAGTTTCATCCCCTCCTCAACCATCTGTCTGACCGGCGGCAGCAGACCGGTGATGTGCAGATTCGATGTGGGAGAAAGAACCGCCCCGACGCCCCGACGGGCCAGCAGACGAATCTCCTCCGGTCGGGCGTCGGCAAGATGGACGGCAACGAACCGCTCCGAGAGAATGCCGAGACGGTCGTAGAACGGGATCGGCGACAGTCCCGGCGGGATGAAGGCGTCATCCCATGCCCCGAGCCCCTTCAGGAATTCGGCCAGCCTCCCCTCCCCCCGCTCGTACAGATCACGCTCATCAGGATCCTCGGCAAGATGCTGATAAAGAAGGGTCCCCCGCTGCCTGGAACGTTCGGCAAGCATCAGCATCAACTTCGGCGAAACGGAGTAGGGGGCGTGGGCCCCGAAAGCATGGAACGGATTTCCTCCCCACTCTCCTTCACGCAGCAGAAGTTCTCCCTCTTCCATCTTTGCTTCAGCCCGACCTTCTGCGAATCCGATCAACTCGTGGATGAACCGGCATCGCAGATCTTCCCGTGCAATGGCCGCCAGTCCCGCCGGACCGTTCGCCACCTCCCCGAAGGCGGTCGTCCCCTTCTTCTTCATCTCCCGTATCGTTCCGCCGATTGCGTCGATACGTCCCTCCGGCGTCAGCCCGGCATCCCGATCCCGCATCAACCTTCCCAGCCAGTCGGCCAGGCCGTTTCCTCCCGGCACCTGTTCACGACGCCCGGCGTCGGTCAGATGGACGTGCGCGTTCACGACACCCGGCATCAGGATCTGATGGTGACGGCGTTCGTCGGCCTCGTCGAGGAGTTCCCGGGCCGGCGCAATCCGGAGAATCGTTCCGGCTTCGTCAACCAGCAAAGCATGATCGGTTTTCGGTCGGTCGAAGTCGGAAGAATAAAGGATCTCCGCTGTGTGAAGTATGCGATGTGACATCGTTATGATTGCTCTACCGATCAATGTTTTCTGTTCATTCATCCGTTCATCCCAACTCGACGGCCCTGCCGAGCACCCGCCTGACCCATTCGGCCCGACTCCGTTGTCCAAGACGTTCAAGTCCCTCACAGAGAAGCCCGGCGATTTCCTCATCGTCCGGCGTGCGGGCGAACGCATCTTCCAGCAGTCGCACGGCGTTGTCGTCATCCGCCAGACGGAAGGTTTCCCGGGCGGTCCGAAGGACCAGGTCCCGCAGCCTGATCTCGAAATCATCCCGGGCGGCATCAAAGAACGCATCGAAGAGTCCGGGAAAGAGGACCCCGCGGTCGACCCGCTCCAGCACTTCGCGAAGCGAGACCAGAGCCCGACCGACACTGCCGCGACCGAGCGCATGATTCGCCCGGTCAAGCAGCTCGCACAGTTCGATCAGATCGACGCGAACCAGTCGCTCGTCAAGCGTCGGACCGTATCCGGCCTCCACCTGAAGAGCATCCGCTCCGAGAACTTTCCGCAGACCATGCAGACGGACGTGCAGGTTGTTCCGCACCGACTCAATATCCGCAAGTTCATCCCCTCCGGCCAGAAGAGCAAATTCTTCAAGGGTCGGTTTCGACCCGGCAATCCGACCGGCGACGATCAATCCCAGAACCCGCTTCATGCGGGCGCCGGAAATCTTCCGTTCGTCTCCGGAAGGTTCGCGCACTTCGATCCGGCCGATCATCGACAGGAAGATGCGGTTATCCCCGACAATCCGCTCCAGTCGCTCTCTCCGTCTTTCGACTGACGCCTCCAGCTCTCCCTTCCAGACTTTCAGGCGCTTCGGCTCCACATGGTTTGCCGCACGGAGAATCAACGCCGAGGTAAAACCGGGCATATCACGTTCGTTCAACCAGTCCCGGCAGGCCGTGAGTGCCCGGGTAATGTTTCCGTGATTCCTCCCTTTTGCTTTCCCGTACTTCTCAAACAGGGCAACCGCAGCAGTCATCGAGATCAGATCGTTCAGTCCGAGAAGAGAACGTTCCAGCACGGAGGCGGCCTGTTCAAGAAGCTCGTTCGAGGGAGGCCGGTCTTCGAGCAACGCCCCGAGCAACGGATTGAGGCGCTCCCCTCCGGCATGTTCCTCGTCGTTCCGGACCGACTTCCACTCACGATGTCCTGCAAGCCAGAGTCCGGTGATGAGATAGTCGTGCAGAATCGGATGGAGTCTCGGTTCTTCTTCCGATAACGTTTCAAGGATCTTCTTCCCCTCGGCAATCAGGCGTGCCGGATCCGGACCGAGAGCGGCCATCGCCACAAGGCGTCTCCCCTCGGCCCGAACGGCAATCTCCGGCATCACACGCATCCGAAGCATCTCCCGACTCTCGCCCACCGTTCGCAGAAGGGCATCGACGTTTCCGGTATCGAAGTAGAACCTCATGCGGAACTCCGCCAGGTGAGTGGCGTGAATGCCGGTGTAGCGGAGATGATCGAGCGCAGCCAGTTGCTCCTTCCGCTTGCTCAACTCTTCTTCCGTTTCGTAGATCTGCGCGAGAACAGGAAGATACCAGGCATCGATTTCATCGATAAGGGATTCCCCTTCGCGACGGGACCGGAGTTCATGATAA
>CAMLOB010000641.1 GCA_946481475.1 uncultured Chlorobiota bacterium
CGGCGATTCCGGACTTCCCCCCCCCCACTGCTTTCACCAGCGCTGCGATACCGGCGGAGGGCAAACATACCAACTTTGTTCATCACATCCTTCTTCTTCCCGTATCCCGCATTCGAGCACGTTATCTGCGATTTTGTCTTTCCTCATGCGGTGCGGTTCTTCCTTCGCAAAAAATTTTCCGACCCCGTTAAGTCCGATTTAAGTCTGCCGGAGAGAATGATAACAGATGCACGAACAACTGTCATCATTAACCAACACAGACGAGGCACAATTATGGAAACCACTATGGAACGGAAAGGACTTGCACGACTTGTTGCGGCGATTGCGCTGCTCTTCTTCATCGGCATCACCGCCGCAATGGCGCAGGGGAGTATTCAGCTCCATCTATTGACGCGAAACCCGATGCCGGAGAGAATCTCCGACTGGCGGAGCGATCCCTCACTTATTCAGTTGCGGATCACCAATCCGGCCGGCAACCCGGAGTATCGCGACGCGAGGGTTTCATTTGAAGTACGGGACATGCGGACACGGAACGTGGTGGTCCGCTCGAAGGACGGCGATCCCCGGATTCCGACGCTGACGATCAACCGGGGATATTCGACACAAACGCTCTTCGGTCGCGATCTGATCGACCCGAGCAGCGTGGAGATTGACCCCTCACTCAGGAACATTGCCCTGACCACGAACTCGCTGCCTGAGGGGAACTACAGCTTCTGTATCCGGTTGCTGGACGGATCGGGACAGCCGTTGCCGACGACCGGCGGATGCGCGAACCTGACGATTCTCCACCCGCAACCGGCGATGCTGATTCTGCCGAACGATCACGAAGTCTTTCTGCCGGGCCAACTCCCGAACTTCCAGTGGAGTCCGGCCCAGCGGGTGACCGGCACCTATCGGCTCCGAATCGTTCCGGTCTATCAGAACCAGTCGGAACAGAACGCCATACAGGTCAATCCGGCAATCTTCGATAGGAACGTGGGGGGAGCCCTGAGCTATCAGTATCTGGCAAGCGATCCATCCTTCACCAATTACTTCGGCACGGCGTACGGTTTTGCCTGGCAGGTCTCGATCACCGATCCGACGACCGGCCGGACCTATTCCTCGACGATTCGTCGTTTCACGTTCGGATCGAAGAACCCGCTGGTCGGCATGCAGAACATCGCCAACGGTCAGTGGATCATTCCGTGGAATCCGGGGAACGGAGGTGGCGGAAATGGTGGAGGGAACGGAGGTGGCGGCAACGGAGGCAATGGCGGCAACGGAGGCAATGGCGGCAACGGAGGCAATGGCGGCAACGGAGGAAACGGCGGCAAGAATCAGAACGGCGTCAAGGATCTCGGAAACATCGGGACCGTCCGGAGCACATGCGGCACGGCCCGCAGCTTCCGCATCTGGATGAACTTCGGGAACATGGGATTCAACACCTTCCCGATGGATGTGCTCGGCATCAGCGGAGTTGACCGGAGCATTGCCGACGTGAGTTACGATGCAAGCGGGAAAATCACAATCAAGTGCAAGGCCACCGGAACGTTCGTCATCGACGTCTGGATTCGTGCTCTCCCGCTGGGCCTCTCCCCCTTCACGAATGTCTACAAGGTGAGCGTCACCATCGACTGCCGGTGCGGAGGAGGGAACGGTGGAGGAAATAATGGCGGCAAGGATGGAGATGACCGCAAGGATGAGGGAGACGACTCCGGTGAGGAAAAGGAGGCCGATGATGGTGAGGATCAGAGCGGAGATGATGACGGCAAGGAAGAAGAGGGGGCCGGGGAGAATGATCCCTGCAAGAAGCTGAAAGAACTTGAGGGGAAGATTGCTGAAGCGGAGAAGAACCTGAAGGAGGCTGAAGAGGGGGCACAGAAAGCGGCACAGGCCGCTGCCGATTCGGAGCAGGCCAAGAAGGAGTGCGAAGAGAAGGCAACGAAGGCCAAGGAGGAACTGGAGAAACTGGAAAAGGACATAGAGGATCTGAGGAATCGCCAGACGGAGCTTCTGAATCAGATACGGGAGATCCACGAAGCCGATGGCGTTGATTTCGGATGGAGCTATAACAGCGCAACCGGCGAGTTGCGCTACGGTGCAATCGTCAACGGCAACTTCATCGAGGGGATTGTTCCGGGTGCATGGAATCAGGTGAAGGAACTGGAGAAGATCAACAAACAGCTGAAAGAAAAAATCGCCGAGCGGAACCGAAAGAAGGAGGAGGCCGAGAAAGCGGAAGAGGAGTGCGGAAAGATCGAGGAGCGATTGAAGGAAGAGAAGGAGAAGAAGATGAGGGAAGTGGAAGAGAAGGTTGCGGAACTGGAGCGACTGCGTGAGGAGCAGGAGCGACTGAAGAAGGAGTGCGAAAAGAAAGGAACGACCTCAGATGGTGCGCAGGATGAAAGCGGACAGGAAGGAGAGAAGACCGGCAACGGCGGAACAACCGGGAATGGCGATCCGGCAAACGGAGGGGGAAGCAAAACCGATGGGACAACCGAAGGGAACACTGATGCATCCGATTCGGACACCGAAGGAAAAGAAGAAGAGAACGGAACCGTGACCGAAGATCCGTGCGAGAAGCTGAAGGAACTTGAGAAGCGTATGGAGGAACTGAAGAAGGAGATCGACCGGGCCGATGTCCGTGGGGTACTCACGGCGGATCAACTCGAGG
>CAMLOB010000642.1 GCA_946481475.1 uncultured Chlorobiota bacterium
GCACCGCATCGGCGGACATCGCGAACAACCCGCCGACGGCCTGCATCGGCCCCGGTCTCTCCGGGAAGATAGAGCACCTCTCCGGCGATAATCTCCGGACCTACTCCCTCGCCGAGAAGCCGAACGTATACGGGGGGAAGTCCGAAGAAGAAGTTTCCGGCTCCGTCGTAATGAAAACGGAGCGATCCGGTCGTTCTTCCCCTGCGACGTGGTGTGAACCGGAGCTTCATCGTTCGGGACTCGCCGGGATTCAGAGAGAAGGCTCCTCCCCCTTCCACAATCCCGAACTGCTCCGTATCGGGACCGCTCAATTCCGTCCGGTCAATCCAGAGCAGGACCGAGCCGACATTGGTGATGACGGCGGTTACGGTCGTGTCCCTGATCGTGCCGAGCGTCACCTTGCCGAAGTCAATGATGGAGAGATCGACCCGCAACGGGGCAATCATTCCTTCTCCCGAGATGTAGGTGACCAAGCGGAGAGTTCCGGCATGAACGATGACCGAGTCCTCGAACGAACCGACGCGCCCCGGAGCAAACCGGAACTCGACCTGACGGCATTCCCCCGGATTGAGCCGGAATGGAGGAAGTCCGGAGACGAGGGAGAAGTATCCCGTGCCGATAAACGTGATGCTGTCGACGTAGATCGGCGCCGAACCGTCATTGCAGATCCATCCGGTAACGACCGAATCCTTGTATGTGCCGACACCGACGCGCCCCATCCGGACCTGGAGGGACCGGATATCGGGTTCGACAATCGACCAGAACGCATCGGAGACGTCGGACTGATCGGGAAGACGGGCAAGGTCCCAGATGCGGGCCGTGCTGTCGCGGCTTACGGTCAGCAGACGGGTACCGTCCGGACTGAACTCGATGTGGCGGACCTCGCTTCGATGCCCTTTCAGCTCGCGCACCATCTCGCCGGTCACCGCATCCCGGATCAGCGCGTCGCCGTTCAGCAACGCGATGGCCAGCAACGTGCCGTCCGGACCGTACGCAGCGTGATCGGCCCGGGCGGCCTCGCGCATCACAAGGAGCGGATTGCCGGTCTCCGCATCCCAGATACGGACCGCACTGTCGTGACAGGCAGTTGCCAGTCGGCGACTGTCCGGACTGAAAGCGACCGAGTTGACCTGATCGGGATGTGGAAGCTCGTGGAGGATCGCCCCGCTTCCGGCATCCCAGATAATTCCCTGCCGGTTCGAGAGCCGTTCGTAGCTTCCGGAAGCGATCAATCTTCCGTCCGGACTCCAGTCGACGGCAAAGCCCCGATAGTTGTGACCGACCATGCGACGGAGGAGTCCGGTGGTGGCGACATCGTAGATCAGGACATCATCGTTGTAGGAATGGGAGGCGATCCGGGTACCGTCCGGACTGAATGTGGAGAGACTGAGGATATCGCCGCTGCCGCCGATCAATGCAAGCGTGGTATTCCCCTGCCAGTCGAACACAGAGGTGCGAATATCACCGGAACTGACAAGGAGACTGTTCCCGTCCGGACTGAATTCAAGACCGAGAACGCCGCGAAGCACCCCGGTCGATTTCCGGACCAGTGTACTGTCCGGCACAGAATAGATGTCCACGCCGTCTCCCCCCAGGGCAACGAAAAGTCCGTCCGGACTGAACGCCCCGGCATAGAGCGATTCTTCGGTACGAATCGTCGTCACCCCGCTTTCACCGTCGGCGGTCAGTTGCCGGATACGCATCAGGCAACGGTTGCTCGGCGTCGGCGGAGCATTCCAGCGATAGGCAAGGCCGGAGGCGGTGTCGGTGATTTCGCTCCAGGTCTCACCCCCGTCGATGCTGTATTCAAGCAGCATCCGGTCTTCAGGCATCACTCCCTCCCATTCGATCACCACCGGTTCGCCGACTCCGTAGATCTCGCCGCCGTTCGGTCGGATCAGTCGCAGATTCCGGTCGGTCCCCCGAATGCCGGGCCATCCGCCGGTGAGAAGGAGAACCTCCTGATCGCATCCGTCGGCAAGAAGATCGATCCGCGCAAATCCGAATGCCGAATCGTCCGGAAGAAAGCGGAAGGTCAACGCAAGTTCCTCACCCGGTTGCAGTCTCACCGGCAGCGATTTGTCCGAGGCGAGAAGCCGGAAGTGTGAATCGGAGATCCCGACATCGCGGATCTCCACAGGCCCTCCGCCGGCAACCACGCGGATGACGGTATCGCGACTCGTTCCCGGCTCCGTCGGACCGAAGCCGACCACCGACGGGAAGGCGCGAAGGTGAGGAAGGAGAGAATCGGCAATGAATATTTTGCCTTTCCATCCCACCTGATAGAGGGGGATCGACAGATCGATCTCCCGCATGGTCTCGCACGAGGGATTTCCTTTCCAGACAACCTGACAGGGTTTCTTCCCCTGGGCCAGGTGAAGAATCGTCCGGTAGATCACCTCCGCCTCCTCCCGACTGGTCACATTCCCGAACCAGGCCCCGCCGGTGCGCTCGGCTATGTTCTGCAGAATCGGGGGGGCAGGCATTCGCAGGACGATGGTATAGATCGTGATGTCCGACTCTTCGGCAAGTCTGACGATTTCCTCCTCCTCGGCGCGGGGGGGGGGGGGGGTGGGGTGGGGGTGGGGGGGGGGGGGGGTGGGGGGGGGGGGGGGGGGGGGGGGGGGGGGGGGGGGGGGGGGGGGGGGGGG
>CAMLOB010000643.1 GCA_946481475.1 uncultured Chlorobiota bacterium
TCACGAATCGGCACGCCCTCTTCGAGGCGAGTCAGCGCCGAGGCGAAGGCCGTGAACCTGCCAGGGAAGATCTTCCACCAGCGAAGTCAGCCCGTACCATCCACCGATTTCCGGTGCCATCACCCAGTCGGCCATCGGGCTGATCGGCACCTCGTAACGCAACGTCCCGACAAGTCCGAGATGGAGCGAAGAGGCATTGGCGATATCCCCTTCGTACGCCATCCGGATCCGGGATCCGTTTTCGTAGGTAATTCCCTCCGGCGAGACCAGTTGTTCCTGCTGTCTGAAATTCTGGCTGATCAACAGATCGCCCCGAATTCCGCCGAAGATTTTCAGATTCCCGAACAATTCATATCCGACATACGATTCCATCCCGACCGCGCTGATCCCGGCATCAATGGTATGCTCAAATGTGGCCAACACCAGATCGCGATCGGCATTCACCTCTTCAAACTCCTGAGTCCTCAACTCACCGCTCAACGAAGCGAAGGAGAGACGCCAACCGACTCGCCAGGCATCGGACAGAGGGAGTTCCGCCAGCCCGCTTACCCCGAAGCCCACCCCACCACCACTTGTATAGTCCGGACAGCAGCTCGGCACCTCAGGCAGTCCGCCGATATGGTCGGCCCGATGAAGATTGCGGCTTACTCCCAGATAAATACCGGCCCGCCAGAGTTCCGGCGGGATAATCCGTGTCAGTGAAAGGCTTGGAGAAAGGGAAGAAGAATCCGGAGTCTGGGCAACAACAGGAATTGTTGCTGTGATCAGAATGATCGCAGCAAGGACAAGGGGGCCGGACATTTGACCTAATAGGCGCATGGAAATCCTATCAGGGCGCATGGGAACGCCGTAGTGAACGTGCTAAAAACTTACTCTATTCGATATGGAGGAACTGCTCTCTTTGCTTTGTCCGCACCGCATTAATGATTGTGATCGATCCGTTTGTTCTTATTGTCGGACAATTAATGGGATTGTCCGAACAACAGTTGGTGTTTTCATCACAAGGAAGTAGGAACCGCTCGATATGGTGGAGAGATCAAACCCCACCCGATAAATTCGGTCTCCCTCCACTTCCTGATCGACGATCACGGCCCGCTCCGAACCGAGTCCGTCCACCAGTCCAATGCGGGTCACGCCCCGCTCTCCGGCTACAAACTCCACCGTCACGTATTCCGAGGCCGGGTTCGGCATCGCACTGACGCGAGCGACCACTCCTCCGGAATTTGACAGAATCAGTCGAGCTCCTTCACCTTCACGGCAGACACCCAGCAGAGTGAACTCACCATGTTTGCGTACGGTCTCGATTGTTCTGTTATCGTCAGGGAACCAGTCAAACTCCTCGATAATCAGGGGGGTATTCACATCGTTGCCGAGTTTGGCGATAAACTCCAGTTCGGCAATCACCCCCACGTCGGTTACGGCCACTCCTTCTACCTCAAGAACACAATCATTCCCCTCCCAGCTGCATTCAGGCGTCAAACCCGTCGGTTCCAGAAGCGTTCCGTTGAACCGGATGCGACCCCGAAACCGGATCGGCCCCCTGCGAAGCAAGTCCTGTGACTCTTCAAGGATCAACGGAATCATCACTTTCGACCCGGCGTCCGCTGCGACGCGGGGCAACCTGACGCAGACCCGGCTTCCAAATTTTTTGGCCCAGTACCAGAAGCCGATATTGTGGCCGTAATCGTCGGGACGGAGCACCCGCCCGATTGTCGTCTGCGAGATCGTACCGTGCGCCGTATGCTCATCGCTCTTCATCACCTCCCCTCCGTTCCCCATCACTTCACGAATAAGCTGACGGGATTGCCCGAAAGCAACGAGTGTCGGCACGATCATCAGCAGACATGCCATCAACGGGATCGTATGTCGATGCCTGCGAGGCTTCACGTCAAATACAGCCCCTTAACAAGTGGTGTGCCGTTTTTCTCTTCCGCCGGAAAATACCCTCCGGGCCTGTTCCGTACAAAAAACCGCGATCAATATAGCAAAGTGTGGAAAACGATGTGGAAAACTTTTCATTCTCCCCTCCCTGCATCTCATGTTCCACTTCACATGAGGCCAAGCAGTGAACGGCAGTTGTTGACGATAGTCAAACAAAAGACAAATGCAACAAAATGTTTCCACAAAACGGAAGGAAGAGAGACGGGAAAAGCCTTCATGGGAACGTGACGGGAGGTCACATAAACGTTCCATTTTCCCTCTCCCATGGTGAGTAACGAGCAGAGAGAACCCGATTGCCTAAAAGAGCGACGGGGATGCGCCCCCCCATAAAACGCATCCCCGTCTTGGTTTCTCGAAGTGACTGCGGGCGCAGCCTCTGTCGAGACCCCTGTCGCACGGTGGCTGAAAACGTGTTTATCGGATCGCGCTTCCCCATGCAATAGCGCTCACCACCGGTTGTCCAAACCCTGTGCAGGCTGGCACCTGCCGGGTGCATACCGGGTTTTCAGTCGTGCGACATATTTCGTTTGTCAAATAACCGGGTAGGAGACGAGCTCGGCAAGAGAAAGAAAAGCGCAGGAGCAGGCCCCCCCATAAAACCTGCCCCTGCTAAACGCTCCGCTAAATTCTTTGGCGGAAATAGCGGGACGTCTTCTTGCTCGAAACTCATTGTCAATCAACCCGCTTCGGGGTTTCCCACAATTCCGC
>CAMLOB010000644.1 GCA_946481475.1 uncultured Chlorobiota bacterium
CTTCTGACTTTCCTGACGTTGTTCTCCAGACGCTGGTGAAGATAGCCGAGATACTTTCCTTCGGGAACCAGAATCTCCAGCCGGGCCCTGTGAATAGGGGCACCGAACGAGAAGTAGGTGAGATCGAAGTAGTCACCGTCGAACAGATCGTTGAAGACCGTCTCCTCGCTCTGTCCCTCCAGAAAAATGATATCCCCCGGCTCCAGATTCTTGAAGACGACCATTCCCCCTCTTCTGTCCGGGACGACTTCCGCACCGGAAGCCTTGCGGACACGGACGAGATTGATCGAACCGAGCACATCGAAATCATATTCGGTCCACCAGTCGGCCCCCGACTCGGTCAGAATGCGGATCATTATCCTCGACCACGAACGGATCCTGCCGAGCGTGTCCATGATCTGCCGTTTCTCGTAGAGCTGGATCACCGACTCCTCATCGCCGTATTCTCCTCTCCACTCCTCGGAGGCCAGAGCCTCGTCGAATGTGAGCCGACCGGTGAAGAGGCGCTCCACATCCTCGGCTCCGGTCATGTTCTCGATCTTCTGCACCAGAGAGTTCTCCCGGTATCCGGAACTGTGACTGTAGCCGTTGACGTCGACCGAGAAGCCCTTGCGGTAATACTCCAGCGCCTCATCTTTCCGTTTCATGTCCAGATAGAGATCGCCGATCTGCTCGTAGAGCGATGCGCTGTACGGGAAAACGCCCAATCCCTCCTTCAACGTCTCCACCGCCTCCTCATAGCGTTTTTCCTCGCGCAGATAGTTCGCCTTCTGGCGACGGTAATAGACCCAGTCCGGATAGGCCTCGATCAACTGATCCTGAAGCTGCAATACCGTGTCCACATTTTCCTTGTCGGTGAAATACTCGATCAGTTCGTCGTAGGCCTCCCCGTCGATCTTCTCCCGCACCACTTTCAGCAGACTGTCGGCGATCTCACGGGGGGTCCGCTCGTCGACGGTGGAACGGTATTTGTAATCGGAACGATAATAATCGAGATCTTCCTTGTATTCGGGGAACTCCGCCATCATCGCATCGATGAAGGCATCGCTCTCCTGCTTGCGATCCTTCTCGGTATAGAAATCGATTTTTCTGCGGATCAGCGAGAAACTGGAGGGGGCGATCTTCCGCAACTCCTCCAGCCGGGCCAGATATTCCCCCTCCCGCGTCTTCGGATCGATCTCCTCGAGGCGTTCGGCCAGCAGACCGTAGATCGGCGTCTGTTCCGGTCTGGAACGTTCCAGAATTTCGTACACACGCTCGACCTTGCCGTTGACCGCGTAGAGCTTCGCCAGCAACCAGCGGATCAGCACGTTGTCCCGCTCCCGCAACTTCCGTACGAACGCCTCTTCCCCCTCCAGCGAGTATCCGGAGATCAGATAGGCCTTCGCCAGCATGTAGAGCGAGAAGAGATCCTCCGGGTTTTCCCCGACCGACCGGGTGAAATGATCAAGGAAGGCACGTCGCTGAGTCTGCGGACTGTAGTCCTTCTTCGTGTACTTCCCTTCATAGTCAAGCCGTACATCAGCCCAGGCATTTCCCTGCTCGTCGGTAAAGCGGAGCAGAAAAAAGCCCTGAGGGTAGAGAGATGTCGTTGCCGTGCTCGAACTGCGGTGACGGCGCCCCACCCCCACCTCAAGGAAACCGTAGCTGTCCCGCCCCTCGTAGAAGGGAGAAGTCTTGACAAGAATTCTGTGTGTTCCGGCCGAAAGTGGAAGAGAAATAACCTCGCTGTCATAATCGAAGACGACAACGTCGCGGTCGGTGAAGACCAGAGCGTCGTCGACCCAGATCGAGATGGGAGAACTTCTCCCCAGACGCAACTGCACGGTCCGGTCGCTCGGCAACGTCAGGAACGTGTTGGCATAGACGACACCGGCATCACCGTCCGGCACATACCTGTCGGCCATGATCTGTCCGACCGGATCGACATGGGTGGGACGGACCCAGCGAAGAGGAACTCCGATGTGGTTGGCAAAGGAGGCATCAGACTTGAACGGCTTCGTCTCCACCGGATACGACGTGATGTAGCCGCTCCCCCCGATGTTCTCGAACGGTCCGATCAGACTCCACCGATTGGTCGGTGCCAGAGCGCGGAACGCCTCCTCCGCCTTCTCCCGCTGCCGGTAGCGCAAATGCTCGGAGGCCAGCCGGATACGGGCCGAAATCTTTGCCGCCTCACTCATCGCCGATTCCGCAATCAGCGTATCCGATTCGTCGAAGACGTTGCGGAAGACCCGGTAGACCGGTTCGTCCCACGTCGTGCGGATGTAGCGGGTGACGTAGTCGCGGTAACGCAGGGGATCGCCGTGAATCTCCGAGAGGATAATCATCCCCTTCAATGCCGAAAGATCCAGACTGTCCTCGGCAAGGCGGCCTTCGAACCACTCCCGCGCTTTCAGATGTTCATCCGAATCGAGCAGTTCCCATCCCCGGCTCTGGGAAAAGGTGAGAGTTGGAAGACAGAAAAAAAGCAGGAAAGCAGGAATAACCGAAACGGACAGGAGGATGCCGCGAGACGAGTCGTTTTTCTTCATACTGATGATTAGGTTCAGGTGACGGTGGCACTGTGAATGATGATCGTCGACGGAAATCACCCTGTATCCGCAGACGCAGACCGGAAGATATTGCACTTCAGGCTTGCAGC
>CAMLOB010000645.1 GCA_946481475.1 uncultured Chlorobiota bacterium
GGAGTCGCGGTAGCCGTCGGCTTTATGCCGACGCGGGGATTTCCGGAGGATGGCGAGGGATCCGGAGTAGAGTCGAAGCGAAGGAGTTGAATAGTTGGTAGTTGAGTGGTTGAAAGTCGGGAGTCAAGAGTCGGGAGTCGCGGTAGCCGTCGGCTTTATGCCGACGCGGGGATTTCCGGAGGATGGCGGGGATCCGGAGTGGAGTCGAAGCGAAGGAGTTGAATAGTTGGTAGTTGAATAGTTGAGTGGTTGAAAGTCGGGAGTCGAAAAGATTGCCACGCGGATAGCTGACTGCTCATAGCTCACGGCTCAAAGCTGACTGCTCACAACTCACCCCCACACCCCAAAACAACATGATCCGAATCAGGAGCGTGAACAATGGAACAGCAAAAAATAATCTTTACAGTCCTTCCGAACGGATACAGTCCGAGCGATCCGTCGAAGCTCCGGTTCTCCGTCTTCGTCTCCCCCCGGCTGATCTCCAGTCAGGGGAATCCGACACTTGCTCTTTTTGATGACTTCCGCGACTGGCCGGCGGCGCTGAACGGGATGGACTTTGCCGTCCAGTTCGGCAACGGAACGCCGGTGGCCGCAACTCGCGTCGGTCCGCCGCTGGAGTCCGGTCTCTGGAATGCCATGTTCACCGATGACGGCAAGGTCGATTCCTACCAGTTCAGCGATACCACCGACAAGTTTGTCCGCTCCTATCCTTACGCGAACGTGGAAGGGTGGATCAAGACGCAGTATCAGGATATCCTCCTTCCGAATCAGACCACCTTCCCGACATCCCAGGTGGTGGCCGAGAAGCTGGAGCCGATCATGTTCTACCAGACCATCGATCCTGACGCTCCGGTCGACGGGAAATTCGACATCGTCGATTCCAGCGTGGCGAAGCAGACGATGCAGACCGCACAGATGAATGCAGCCCTTTCCAACGCGGCCAAGTGGAACAAGGCGACGAACGAACCCCACTCACGCCTCCAGACAAACAAAATCCATCCGCAACTGAACTCCGTCCTGAACGAGGTACCCACCGCACTGCAGGCCACGGCGTTGCTCGACCTGCAGCATCTGGTGCAGGAGCCGACCGTGCAGTTCAAGGCGTCGACGATCAGTGCGCTGGAGAGTATCTACAACGAACTGAACAGCGCCCACGCGGTGAACTCCGCCGTTGCGGCCGAGCCGACCAAAGACTTCCTGCAGGTCACGTTCTTCCATCGTCCGAAACAGGCCCACTTCACGGCGGTCGCCGTCCCGTCGTTCGACTTCCACGAAGCCTGCGCCTCCCTCTCGAACTACCCGGAGATCATGCGTCGGGTCGGTCTGGTGCTGGACTTTGAAGTGCCGGCAAGTGCCGCATCGGGAGATACCATCCGGTTCTTTCCGGTCAATGCCGGTTCCCCCTACGTTGTGGGGAGTCTCTGGAACGGCAGCGTTTCCACCGAACTGGTCAGACCGAAGACCAAATTTGATCTGAACCCCGGATCGAAGATCTTCCGTGGCAAACCCAAAAACAATTCCGATATCAAGGAGGGGATGTTCGATCTGAGCGGATCGAAATACAAGCTCTCCCACCTGGACCTGGACGGAGCGGCGATGAAGATGATGGCGTTGGCAAACACGCTCCGCCACTTTACTCCTCCCGATCTCGAATCCAAACGTCTGGCCGGCATCGACCCGGTTGCCGTCTCCCAGGTGGCCCCCACCGAGTTCGCATCGAAGAAAGTGGTGGTCGAGACCGCAAGCCTTCCGGCTCTGAGGACGGCCGGCATCTCGCTGATCAAAACAAATCAGGCCCAGTATCTGGTAGCGAAGATGGCCCTGGCCAAGGATATGAACCTGATCGCCGCTCCGGGGAGCGACGACAACCTGATCCTCTACATGGACGATATCGTCAAAGGGTATCGGGTCGACATTCGTGACTCCGCTTCGGGACAGTGGCGCTCGCTTTGCAAGAGGAAAGGGTTCTACTTCTTTGAACGGCTGAACGAGACCCGGGAATATGATGATGAGGGATGGGTGGAGGTGGGGGCTTCCTCTGCGGCCGATCAGGAGATTCAGGAGTTGCAAAAAAGCTGGTACGTTGCCGAGAAGCTGACCTCGTGGAACGGCTGGAGCAAGGTGGCTCCGCAGCCGGGAAAGAAGATTATCCAGCCGGAGGACGAATCGCTCGACGATACGTGGAACGACGATCCGAACACACCGGAGAACGACTACGGTCTGGCGACGAACTTCAAGGTGCAGCCCGGCACACTCCCCAGGCTCCGCTACGGACTCGGCTACCGCATGCGCCTTCGTGCGGTCGACCTTGCCGGGAACGGATTAACGCTGGAGGAGGCGGGAAACTCGACGGCGAACGCCACAAACGAGCTGAGCTACACGAGGTTCGAGCCGATTCCGGCTCCGTTCTTCGTGCCGAAAACCGGCATCAAGTCGGGAGAGTCGGTGGAACATCTTGTTGTCCGAAGCAACTACAACACGAGCGCCGCCGACTATGCGGGCATCTTCCCGATTCCGGACTATGCCGCCTATCCCTCGGAACGGCACGTGGTGCCGCCGCGACAGGCGCAGCGGATGGCCGAGCAGCACGGCATGTTCGATGATCCGAACACCGGTCTGCCGATGCCCTCG
>CAMLOB010000646.1 GCA_946481475.1 uncultured Chlorobiota bacterium
CCAGAGTTGTCTCGGATCCTGTTTGATGAAGAACGGTCCACCGGCGTAGACGTTCCTGTCGAGAAGGGTGAGGGCGTAGATATTGCCGAGGGTATAGGCCGAGAGGAGGGGTTCCCATCGGTTGTATCGTGTGTGCCACCGTGCGATGCCGTCGGCACGAATGTCCTCCTGTCCGACTCTGGAGAAAGATCCTCCTGCATAGAGATAGTCGCCGGCTCTGACGACGGCGTTAACCGGAGCGTTGACGCCCCCCTGCATGCTGAGCCAGGCGTAGAAGCCGGGATCGTCGCTGTAGTTATAGCCGATGTAGTTCAGGTCGCCGTTGCGGAATTTCTGTGACGGAGAAGGAGAGTACTTGAAGTTCCCACCGGCGAAGAGGCGGAGACTGTCGGCGTAAAGCGTGCGAATTTCCGGAAGGCTGTAGGTCTGATCTCCCAGACCGAATGCAAAGTCGAATCTCCCTTCCGGAATGGTATCGGCAATCGTCCAACGGGCAAGATTGTAGACGTTGAACTGGCTGGATTCTGCAAATCGCGTGAAATCCCCGCCGATCATCAGGACTTCATCAAGGGCTTCTCCTTCCTGATAGGGTGTGTAGGCCGTCATGGCATTGATCACGCCGTTAATCCCGCCATCCAGACCGTGCCACTCCGAACCGTCCCAATATGCAATGCTCCCGGAACTGACCTCTCCGGCCTGTCCGAAGCTTCCTCCCGCATACAGAGCCCCTTTGTAGACCTCCAGTGCCGTCACGTTCCCGTCGACTCCGGCGCCAAGCGGCCTCCACGATGTCCCGTTCCACCGGGCGACACTCTGCGCCGAGGTCCCTCCGGCATAGCCGAAGAATCCGCCGACATACAACTCCCCGTTGTAGAACTCGATATCCGAAACGAAGGGGGTCTTCCCCTCGTCGTCGGTCACTCCCTCACCGAAGGTGCGCCATGACTTTGTCTTCATGTTCCAGACGGCGATGTTGTTTGCCGGGAGCCCCCCGACCTGCGAGAACTGTCCTCCGACGTAGAGATCATCGCCGACGAGTTTCAGCGCGAAGACGATACCGTCGAGGCCGACGGACGAACCGTCATCGAGCGCTTCCCAGTCGACGCCGTTCCAGAGTGCGATGGAGTTGACGGTGAGCCCGACAACTTTGGAGAAGGCCCCGCCGGCAAAGACACTGTCCCCGGTGGCAGCCAGTGCGAAGATGTCGTCGTCGGTGCCGGTCGGCGTGACCTCGGGTGCGAAGCGGTCGTCCCAGTGGACATCGTCGGGATGCAGTTCGTCGAAGAGGGGAGCCGGTGAGGAATGGAGATGACCGGGGATCGGTTCATCTCCGGTTCCATCGCGAACAACTCCCGGAATCTGTGCGACTGCCGAAGGATCGTCTTCGTCCTCTTTCCTTGTCTGTCCGCCCGGAGCGGGATATCGCCACTCGGCGTAGTTGTCTGTAGTTTTATCTCCGGCCGTGTTGAAGTCGCCGGCAACGAGGAGATGTTCGGCATTGGAAGCCAGAGCGTAGACGGTACCGTATCGGGTTGTCCCGGTGTCGGATGTGGGGACCGAAGAGATGCCCGATCCGAGCGCGCGCCAGAGTGTTCCGTCGAACAGAGCGATTCCCTTTGGTCTGTCTCCGTTCTCGAAGACGAATTCGTTGAACTCGCCACCGGCATAGAGTCCGTAGGTGGCCGGATGCAGGATGTTGACCGATGTCCTGCTGTTGCCGATGCCTCTGCTTCCGACCTTTGCCCACTTCTGTGTTGTCGGGTTGTATGCGGCGATGTTTCCCGTGAAGAGGAATCCGGAGGTGGTAAAGTTGCCTCCGGCATAGAGTGTTCCGTTCCAGACCACCATCGTTCGGACCTGTGTAACCCGATCCGGATTGTTGGGATCGGGATCCGTCTTCAGGCCTTCTCCGAGGGGTGACCACTGACGGGTTGCCCGATTCCAGACCGCGACGTTGTGGACCGAGTCGTCACCGATCACGTCGAATGTTCCCCCGACATAGACATTGTCGCCGTCGACGGCAATGGAGTGAATGACGCCGTCGGGCTGGACCTCGGCCGAGTCCCAGGAGGTCCCGTCCCAGATCATCAGAGGTGATCCGACGTAGAGTCTGCCGTCGGCGTATGCCAGTGCGGAGACCTTGTCCGGACTGTTCTCTCCGACCCGGGACCATGTCCGGCTTGCTTTGTTCCATCGGGCCAATCCGCCGAATTCGATCCATCCTCCGGTAGGATACTGGAGAGTTAGCCCTTCACCTCCGACGTAGATACTCTCTCCTCCATCCGTAATTCCGGTCATCTTTCCCCACACATTTTCCATCGATTCCCAGCGTCCGATCTCCCTGTCGTAACGGGCGATCGGACCGGTACGTATCGTTCCGGAGTAGTCGAATGATCCGACTGCATAGACAGCCGCGTTGTCACTGGCCATCCCGAGCACCGTACCGTCAAAGCCTCCGGAACCGATCGGCGACCAGACGGTATCGTGGCTGGTGAGCTTGCAGAGATAGGGTGAGACAAACGGCTTTCCTGCACTGACTATGATGAAGTCCCCTCCGATATAGATCCTTCCCTCCGTATCCAGTCCCATCGTTTCCACGCTGGCTTTAATACTGAACAGCGTC
>CAMLOB010000647.1 GCA_946481475.1 uncultured Chlorobiota bacterium
GCTACATCAACGAGACCCGATGGGTGGGGGATGACTGGGAGGGGACGCCGATCCGGATGGACCTGACCGTCGCCTTTACATCGGGGAGCGAAGAGGGGAGTTTCCGGACCCAGCTTGCAGTGGTCAGTCAGCGGGACATCTATCTCTCGGATCGATATTCCCCCCTGATGCGTGTGCTCGATGAAAGCTGGGGCTTCAACTACACCCGGAGCCAGCAGTTCCAGCAGAATACCGTCAGCTACGACGCGATCACCAGCGTCATCGACTTCTACGTGTACGTTGCCCTCGGCCTGGATCTGGACACCTACGGGTACCTTGCCGGGAACGAGATGTTCGAGCGTGCGATGCAGATCGCCCGTCGCGGCGAACTGGAGACGAGTGCCGGACGTGCCGACGGCTGGTCCGCCAACGCATCGACCGGAGCGTACTCACGCCAGAACATGATCCGCGAACTGACCACGCCACGCTTCGAGCCGCTGCGGAAGTTCATGCTCAACTACCACTACAACGGTCTGGACCGGATGTCCGAATACCGCGACGCCGCTCTGGACTCCCTCAGCGCCTACATCACCGATCTGATGGAAATCAAGAACGATCTGGTCTCCTCCAGCACACTGATCCGGGTGATCCACGACTCCAAGTATCTCGAATTCGCCGAAATCTTCACCGGCTACCACGACAAGACCATCTGGCAGAAAATCCTCTTCATCGACCCGACGCACCAGAGCGTGTATGAGGAGGCGATGAGGAAGTAGGGGGGCACATATTCTATTCTCCTGTATTCTGCAATCCCTCACGTTTTTTGTTGACTCGCGGGAGACTCTGTCTTGTGGAACCTATTACAAAGACCCGGATTGAGATCTACATCAGATACAAGGGAGATGAGGATGCTCTGGTATATTCGGCCTCTTCTGAGGAGCGATGTCTTGTTCACGGTGAGATCTGGAAACTGCTTCGCCGGCTGGAACAGGCTCTGTTCCTGATTGATAAGGGACTGGCTTCAGAGGCGTTTGAAGCAGCTGTTGTGAAGGAGTTGGATGAAAGGTTCAGTGAGACGGAGGCGGTACAGATGTTCAAACAGTATGTCGGCGGGGCAGATGTTTGAGTTCGGTAGAATAAAGGTGCGTAGTGAAAAGGGGGGAATGAGATAGATGGAATCACAGCCAGACGCCCCGATAAAACCAACCATGCTCGACCGACTATACGCCGCAATTCTCCGCTTCGTCTTCAGGCGCATGAAGAAGAGCGGGGACACCGCAAAGATATTTGCCAATAACATCCTGTCGATGTTTGAAACGCTGCTTCTGGTGGCCGCCGCCTACTGGTTCTCCGTGTTGACGGATATAGAAATCCCGAAGCTTCTCTTCTTATTGGTCCCGCTGGGTTTTGTCTACTACAATACCGGCAGATATGAATTCCTGGACTTCAAGCAATTCAGATTTCGCGATCCGGAGATGTCCCTTCGAAGAGGCGACAAGCTGGTGATGGGAGGAGTGGTTGCCTTTATCGTGGGAACGTTTGCGTATACGATAATAAAGAAGGTCGCCTTGTAAAGCTTCTGGAAGGGACATTGCGGGGTCTGTTCGGCCGGAATGGAAAATAGTGGTAGTGGACTGTGAACTCCATCCTGAATTATGCTATAGAGGTCACAGTTCAAACGTGATAGGAACGGATGGTCTCTGAAGAGAGAGCACCTGTGAGAGAATAACCACAAAAACACCAAGGGCACAAAGAATCACCAAGGGGTATTCCTTTCTGGTAGCGTACTTCATGCGTCGACTCTATAAAGGAGTATCTTGAGACCTTATGACTCCACTCAAGCATGAAATGCATGTCGGCAATATCGTTGAGGTCAGTGTCGGTTGGTACGTGTCATATGGCATGTACGTTGAGGTTGAGGGGGATGAGGATCATTCGAAATGGGGATATATCGACAATGTTGATTTTGATTACAGGAACAAACCGGAGATTGGCAGCCGCCATAAGGCCGTAGTGATAGGGCTGTGCCCGGATCATCAGGACCGTTATCAGACTATACGGCTGAGCTTGCTGCCAAGGCATCTCGATCTTCGAGAGCGCTGGAACCTTTATAAAAGGAAGCACGTTGTCGGTGAGGGTGTGGTGATTATCTATGTGACTGGTGGAACTGACTGTCAGGGCCACGCCACCTGCAGATTGCGCGGGCATGATTTTTCGGCGGTACCGGCAGATAGAGCCGAAACCGGTGCGATCCGTGAACTGACGCGCCAGGCACGTTATAAACCGGCAATTAACGCTTTTCTGGTCGGATTTGATGACGTGAACTGCTACTCGCTCATAGCTTTATCACAGGATGCTCATGACTGATCCCGGTTCATTGCGAAGGTGAAAAGGGAGTGGTAGGCGTAACTCTTCAGGTTACGCCCGGATCGGCTACGCAACACCCGATCTTTCTCTCCATCAGCCCGACGCACAGAGCCGAAGACGGAGCGGGGGAGAATCTCCCGGTGAGTTCGGAGGAGGAGTGTTCTCTCCGGAGCCTCGACGCACGCTGAAGACGTGTGTCTACCATACCCGATGCACGCTGAAGCCGAAGGTTCGCGGTGGCGAAACCAGCCCCTACCGCACCAGCAGCATC
>CAMLOB010000648.1 GCA_946481475.1 uncultured Chlorobiota bacterium
CCCACCGATATGAGTGGGTCGACAACACTGTTCAGGGCCTATGAATCGAACAGGTCCTCGGGATTGAGAGACATCGGATTTGATTTCTACTTCGATCAACAGAAGTACACCAAATTCAATGTCACTCCAAGCGGTCTCCTTTCGTTCGCCTCCTCACCCTACACAACCTATTATCCCTATTACTTTCCGAACAGCTCAAACCTGCGTAACAGCTATCCGCTGATTGCCGGGTACTGGGGACGGTACTTCTATCCGTCAGGTTCGGGCAAGGTCCACTACAAGGTGACCGGTACGGCACCGAACCGGGTGCTGACGGTCGAGTGGTTGAACGTCGGCCGTTTCGGTTCAACCTCCAATCACTGGGGAACCTATCAGGTCCGCCTGTACGAGACCTCGAACAAGATCGAATTTTTCTACGATCATCTTCAACGGTATTCCAGTTCCTCCACTTCCTACTCCGGTGCCATCGGTATGGCTTCAAGCGCTACCCGGTATCTGAATGTCTACGGTAATAACTTCCCCAGCGAAGTCTACCTGTATCCGAACGGAGGGTATACTACCTACTATCGTGTGTACTACGATCCGATTGACGATAACACGCTCTATACCTTCAGTCCGTGCGAACGGGAACTGGTGGTGACGGGGGATGTGACCGAGGGAGGGACCGAAAAGATGGAGAAAAACGACGTGCTGCTGAGCGACAAAGCCGTGCAGCGCGGAAGCAGCAACTCCTTCCGTCCCTTCTTGCTGACCAATCCGGACAACGGGTGTACTTCCGTGAGCTATACGGCGAGCTTCAGCGGTCCGGCTGCAGCCGATTACTCGGTCGCTTCCGGTACCATCGGCATCGGTGGAAGCGCTTCGCCGGAAATTGTCTTTACACCACAGGCTATCGGCGAACGGAACGCCACGGTCACGTTCAATCTCAGCAACGGGACGAAGCTGACCTACGGCGTCAACGCCTCCGGACTGACTCGTATCAACTGGCTGGCCGATATCTCCGAAGGAGGAGTAGAAGGAATGCCGAATGGGGTGGAGCTGATGAAGAACATCGACGTCAACCGCGGAGCAAGCGGAGACTTCCAGCCGTTCACCATCGAGAACTTCAACCTCAATCCGGGATCGGATCAGGCCGAGGTCCGCTACATCCTCGATGACCCGCTGGACGAGTACGAGATCACGTTGCCGGGTGAGGAAGGACTGACCGACTACATCGGCGGCGGAGAGAGCTCGACGCCGGTGCTGACCTTCTCGCCGCACAACGGAGGGACCGACTACGGCACCGGTCACCAGCAGGCTCGCCTGACGGTGATTGCCGACGGCGAGATGCGGGAGTATGTCCTGCAAGGGTTCAGCGTGGCTCCGGCCGTGGAGTTTTTCCTGGAGGATGAGCCGGTGCTCGGCGGTGACGGGCGGTACTTCCGGAACATCGTCACCTGCGTCGGCGAGCAGGCGACGACGATGCGGATGACGATCCGCAACGTCAACAAGGTGGATGTGGAGCTGGAGAACTTCGATGTGTACCTGGTCGACAGCCGTGTGCAGGAGGGAGCGCCCCCGTATCCGCTGCTGGAGACGAGTTGGGGTGGGCTGGTGAAGGCACAGGACTACGTGTTGTCGGAGGACGTAGGCGTGGCGCCGACGACGGCGAACCGTCTGGTGAAGTTTCCGCTGACGCTGTCGCCGGGGGAGGAGCGGACGTACTACCTGACGTACGTGTCACAGATGCCGGAGAAGCGCTACGCTCGTCTGTTCATGCAGACCAACGGAGTGAACTTTTTCGGACGATCGCTGGAGAGCACGCGGAAGGGCTCGACGGTAACCGAGGAGCGTGAGGGGTTGCTGACGCTGGAGTTTTTCGGACGCGGAGTCGGCGGGGGTTTGTCGAAGGATATGAGCGGAGCGTTGGAGGGGTTGTCGATGACGTTTGCAGGAGTGAAGGTGGGAGAGTCGGTGGAGAGCGAGGCGATGGTATACAACACGGGAGAGTGTGAGTTGCGGATCAGCAAGTCGAAGCTACTGGTGTCGACGGGGGATGCGTCGGAGTTTGAGTTGCTGGAGGTGTTCCCGGGTGTGGTGGTGGATGGAGATGACTATGTGATCGGTCCGGGTCAGAGCGGGAAGGTAACGGCGCGGTTTACGCCGAACCGTTCGGGTTCACGTCGTGCATCGTTGATGCTGCAGACGAACGACTCGACGGTGCAGGTGGAGGGGATCACGGAGCGAGGAGTGTACTATCTGAACCTGTACGGCGTGGGGAAGGCGGACTTGCGCGCGCGGAGTGTGGAGTTACCTCCGGCGGTGATTGGTGGTGCCGGCTCGGCAGGTGTTGTACGTGTGGAGAACACATCGACGGAGGTGTTGGAGATCACGGGGTTGAATTTGGTGGGAGCGGATGTGGGAGAGTTGAGCGAGGATGCTGCGAACCCGTGGCCCGCGCTGCCCATCCGGATTGAGCCCGGAGAAGGTGTCGATCTCGGCATTGCTCTGAATGTCGCTGCCGGCGGTACGCCCGGTATCCGTGAAGCGGAACTGGAGATCAGCTACGGAGGTACGGAGCAGATCAAGGCGAAGGTGTCGGGACTTGCCGGCACACGCGAACTGCAGGTCGGACCG
>CAMLOB010000649.1 GCA_946481475.1 uncultured Chlorobiota bacterium
GCCATGTGGAACGACCATCAATTTGCATCCAAGTGAATCTTCTTCATTTTTAAGTGAAGAGTTTTCAAATGCACCAGTACATCCATTTATTGCTATAATACATAGAGCAATATTCAATATGCGCATACCGCCTCGCCGCCCTAATTATTGAAATTAAAAACACCAACTAATTTTATCTATTTGGATCAATTGTTCCTGATGAGCTCGGCTCCTGCGCCTCATCATTCAAGGCGTCTTGACTATTGGCCCCATCATCAATAGGTGGAAGATTAGGAAGTTCTATCTCCGGAAGAGATGAGCGGAAATCAGGCTCCTCTTGTTGCAGTTTTCCTATCTCCATCATTGTCTTTAGCCGTATTTCGTCAAACACCAACATACTAGGGATTCCAGTTACATTCTCCCAAGATTGCAAATTATGGCCAGGATCGGTTCCAGGATCGTACGTGCTAAGTCCGAGTACTCGACGAGCTAGATTTCCGACTTGAACTGCAGTCAGATTATTATCACCCCTTCTCATCACTTCTGAGGTAGAAAGCAATAGGTCAACCAATGGCAGGTCTTCCTCTGGAAATGCTGATCTTTTTAGCGGAGTAAGCTCAGAACCCCAAGGACTCCACCAATGAAGACTATGTCCAACCAATTCATGCGCCACTGTCTCTTCCGTAGTGCGCACATCTGACACCTCCATACCTCCTGGTTCAATAAAGGTAGACTCTGATTCGCTATCTACCACAACTATATATGATGTTACTTGTGATCGAGATTTTGTTGTACCTGAAGGCTGATTTAAGTAAAAATCATTTTCTGGAACAGTGACACCTCCTCCCCATATTGCTAGGACGTCAGCACCTGTAGATCCGTCAGCTAAACTACCTGTTCTAGCTAACTCATCATACAGCAAAAACAAGGCAACAGGAGATATTCTTTCATCAGGACAAACCACTTCTATTTCATGAAGCACATCATCGTTTATTGCCAACATATATCCATATGCAAGTGCTTTTTCATCAGGAGTCATATTCATAATAGACAGATAAAAATCCTCTTCCTGTATTGGCGAGAATTCTACACCAGTTTCATCCAATTTGATCAATCTACGGAACTGCTCTGATGCTGGGCTAGAAAATGTACTCATGATATGATCATAAAATCTGTGAGCAGACGCTGCATTATTTCCTCTCACCCTATCTCCTCGTGGATCTGAATAAAAGACAGGATTATTATCCATTGAAGCGAATGGACTAACACTGGCAATATATTTAGGATCCCTTGACCACCATCTCCCCACACGCGGATCATACTGCCGGAAATACGTCGTGTAGTGATTTCCCGCTTCCCCCTTCACCTCCGGGTCCGTCTCCATGCCGTTGAAGCCGTACCTGTATGCCAATGAACTTCCTTCCCACGTCCGACCCGGTTGCGGCATCCCGAACGGGTACTGATGCGTATAAGCTTCTACATCTGCGTAATAATTCCCTGCCCCTGGTGTGCTCGTCAGCTTTCGGTCTGAGATCACTGCACGCACATTGCCCAGATGGTCAGTCAACTCGTAGTGCTTCTTCTCTAACTCCCGCGAATAGACCGGTCCTGTATTCGGTGAATCAAAGATACTGATATCCGGACGGGCGATGCCTACTCGACTACTTCCGTAGATCGGCAACTCCACCAGTCGATAATCGCAACCGCACTCGTCCAGAGAATCCCACGGACACGTGTCATGATCATTCGCTGTTCCATCTCCATCGATATCCCAGTCACAGGCATCTCCCGTGCCGTCACCATCAGTATCCGTCTGAAATGGATTTGGGACCGAAGGGCAATTGTCCGTTCCGTTCGGGATAAAGTCTCCGTCCGGGTCATTCGGCGCACAGCCGTTCGAGAAGTCATACGGGCACATGTCGGAACCATTGGCTATACCGTCACCATCGATATCGCCGTCGCAGGCATCTCCCGTGCCGTCTCCGTCGATGTCGCTCTGATCCGGATTGAATGTCGTCGGACAGTTGTCGAAGGCGTCTCGTACTCCATCGAGATCGTAATCATCACCGCCGAATTCCGTTCCCTCACATTCCTTCTCGTAGATTGCAACGACAACGCCACCGGCATCATACATGTAAAACGTTTCCTTCGTCTCGATCGACGTTCCAGAAGAGCTCATCACCTTCTTTCGGATGCGATTTCTTCCGGCATCATACGTGTACTCGATCTGCTGCGAGACAGGACCGGCAAACGTTCGGTTGACCGTTGTCACCTTCCCGTACGCATTCCAACTTGTCTCCATCTGTCCCTCATCCCAGTCCCGCGTCAGGTTCCCGATCTCGTCATATTCGTAGTTTCCCGCACTCTGCGTATTCTCGAGGTCTTCGGTGAATGGATCGCCGGCCACGGCATCAACGATGTTGTCCAGTTTGTTGCTCTCTCCGACTTGATACGTATACGCCAGACTGTCAAGCTGTGTCGAGCCTGCCGTATCGTTCGAATGACGGATCAGCTTTTTGATGTTCCCGTTCGCGTCGTACTCGTACGTCGTCAGATACTCCTGGCCGAACGCGTTCCACTCATCCGTTCCCGTATTGTATGTGTGGAATCGGCTGCTGTCCAGACGGCCCA
>CAMLOB010000650.1 GCA_946481475.1 uncultured Chlorobiota bacterium
AAGCTCACGGCTGACCGCTCAAAGCTCACGGCTGACCGCTCAAAGCTCACGGCTGCCTGCTCAAAGCTCACGGCTGATCGCTCAAACCTGACTGCTCACCCTCAACGCTCCCCATAACCCCCTCAACCACTCTTCTCAACTCCCCGGGAAGATCAGTCTGAATACCGTCAACTCCCAGTTTCACCAGACACTCCATCTCTCGCGGATCGTTGATCGTTGCGGCAATCAGTCCTTTCACGTTCCCTCTCTTCTTCCTGCTCTTCCCCTGCCGTTTCCGCTTCCCCATGTACCGCAGATCGTAGGCGATCAGACGCCGGTAGGTGACCCACGGAGCCAGCGTGACGGAACGGGGACGCAGGGCGATCGCGTAACGGTTCCCCATCCTTTCCGCCTCCTTCACCGCGCTGTGCCGTGATGGAAACAGGATCAGTCCGAAGGGGAATTCCGTGTGGTGGGCATACCGGGCCGAAGGATAGAACGAACGCATCTCTTCGATCACCCGGGCACTTGTCGACTCGAAGATGATGGCGGTGCCGGGGTCGCATCGTTGAAGTCCGGAGGCCACACGTTTCATGAACGCAGGAAGAAGATCGATATATTCTTCGGGAAGCTTTACGTCCAGGAAGAGCGCACGGACGGTGTGGCGGCATCCGACGCACCAGTCGATGAATTCATCGAACGTCGGAATGTGACACCGGACCGGTTCGAACGAGGACTTGACGCAGTAGCCGTACCAGTCCCTCAGTTCCTTCAGCGTCAGCTCGCAGACCGGACGTCGGCAATTCGAGTCGTCCGGACCATAGGTCGTGTAGCGGACGGTCGGCTCCAGTCCCTGCTGTCGGATGGTGGTGATGAAATCGTCCGGATCCCAGTCGTGCCAGAGAACCACTTCTCCATCTTTTGTTATCGAGAGATCGAGCTCCAGGGCGTTGGCCCCCTCGCGCATTGCCAGTTCAAACGAGGGAATGGTGTTCTCCGGTTCGCGTGTCGGAGAGCCGCGGTGGGCGATGACCAGAAACGGGCCGTCCGGTTTCCGGCGTCGGCGGATGCCGGGAGGACATTTGCTGAAGAGCTCTCTGACAAAGGTGATCATCCCCCCGATGATTCCCGGCTCACGTTCCTCCGTTTCGGTGTCGATTGTGCTGACGCGATACGCGGTCGGAACTTCTCCTTCCCTTTTCATAAGCGGATCGTTTCGCTCTGGTGAGTCGCATCCCGGGACCGTCCCGGAAGACATACTGCACGGTCACCGGTAGAACATGTCCGAAAAGAGAAAAGTGCCGACGACGCTCGTCGCCGGCACTCTCTGTAGTCGTACGGGTTTGACGCCGGGAGATCAGACGCCTGCACCCACTTCATCCAGCTTTGCCACGGCTTCGCGGACCCGATCAAGAGCCTTCTCGATGTTCTCCACCGAGTTGGCGTAGCTGAAGCGAATATATCCCTCGCCGTGGGCGCCGAATGCGGTGCCGCTCAGACAGGCGACCCCCGCTTCGTTCAGCAGATAGTCGGCCATGAATGCCGAGGAGCGTCCGGTCCCCTCGATGTTCGGGAAGACGTAGAAGGCGCCGTGCGGACGGTGGCAGCGGAAGCCCGGGATGTCGTTCAGCCCGTCGACGATCACGTCGCGGCGACGCTTGAACTCGGCGATCATCTCCTCGGCCGCTTCCTGCGGACCGTTCAGCGCCTCGATGCCGGCCATCTGAGTGAAGCTGGCCGTGCAGCTTGTGCAGTTCGTCTGCAGTTTGGAGACGAGTGCGGCGGTCGACGGAGGCATCACGCCGTAGCCGAGTCGCCAGCCGGTCATCGCATAGGTCTTCGAAAATCCGTCGAGCATGATCGTCCGCTCCTTCATCCCGGGGAATTGCAGGATGGAGGTGTGCTCGAATCCGTCGTAGGTGATGCGGGAATAGATCTCGTCGCTGAAGACGATCAGGTCGTGCTGCTCGGCAAGGGCGGCGATCCCCCGCAGATCGTCTTCGGTCAGAATGCCTCCGGTCGGGTTCTGCGGCGTGTTGATAATCAGCATCCGGGTCTTCGGCGTGATGCGGCATTCCAGATCGGCCAGATCAAACCGGAATTCCTTCTCTTCCTGCAGCGGAAGAGGAACCGCCTTCCCTCCGAGAAAGTTGATGACCGACTCGTAGATCGGAAAACCCGGGTTCGGGTAGATGACCTCGTCCCCCTCGTCGATCGTCGCCATCATCGCGTAGAACATGATCGGTTTTGCGCCGGGGGTGACCACCACTTCATCCGGAGAGACCTCGATTCCCCGCGTCCGGGCGACGTAGGCGGCGACATGGGCGAGGGAGCGCTCATCACGACCGCGTTCACGGAACGCGACGGCATTACGACCGTCGTGACGCTGATGGATTTCGGCACGAAAGCGTCGCGTGACGCCGTCGAGATGCAAGGCGGGTTGTTCGGCCATCGTGCTTACTCGTACCGCAGCGCTTCGACCGGATCGAGCCGTGCCGCGCGCCAAGCGGGATAAAGCGTCGCGAGGAACGACAGCATCAACGCCATAATGAGCACCGCAAGCGTCTCGCCCGAGTCGATATCGGCCGGCAGCTTGCTGAGATAGTAAAGCTCCGGTGAAAACAAT
>CAMLOB010000651.1 GCA_946481475.1 uncultured Chlorobiota bacterium
ATCTCTGCATTAACATCCAGCGGAACAGCAAGGAACATGTCGATTTCGATGAAGAGGTTTTGTTGTCGGTCGACGCGAAGGCCGAACATGCGGACATCATGCTCCGCGAGAAGCTGGCCGAAGAGGTAGCCGCTCTCCCCGACATTTATCGGGAGGCGGTCATTCTCAGAGAATATGAGGGTTATTCATATAACCAGATAGCCGAAATCACCGGTCAGACGCTGGCAACCGTCAAGTTCCGGATCTTCAAGGGTCGGGAACTTTTGCGTGAACGGCTGGGTGACTGGCTCGACGAACTCCATAGAGAACGATAGAATCATCGGGAAAGCCCGACGACGGAAAGAAGAATTATGGCAACACAGGATATTCAGGAAATGCTTGAGGGGATGCTCAACGACGAGCAGACCGCAGAGGTGCTCCACCGTCTGTCGGTAAGCCCCGAGAAGCTTTCCGCGTTCCGGCAGCACATGGCCCTTCGGGGTGCCTTCGAAGCGGATGTACGCGAGGGAGAGTTGAGCGCCGAGGAAGACGATGCCGTCTGGGCGGCCGTCCTGGGGGCTACCGGAGGCCTGGTAACCGGCGGAACTGCCGTCGGCGCAAGCGGATGGCTGGCGAAGGCGGCAGCCTTTGTCGTCACCGGACTGGCCGGTTTCTTTATCGGAACCGCTGTCGACGGGACGCTTTTGACGTCCGAAGATGAACCGGTCCTTGCAGAGAACACACAACAGGTCCAGGCAGGTTCTTCGGATATCTCTCCGCTGCAACAAACGTCGCCGGCGCTTCAGTCGATCGTTCAGGGAACGCTTCCCCGTGTCGACACGGTGGTTCAGACCGTCGTGAAGTATCGTGACCGGGTAGAGTACAAGTATATCGAGCGCCCGGCCGGAGACGAAGGCCTGCAAGAGATTGCCGCAGAGAATTCTACAAATACGTCGTCGACAACGGCAACCAGAATCCCTGACAATAACGGTACCGACAACGAAACCCCGACAACAACGTTGCCATCCTCTTCCGGACACAACAGGTACCCGAATCTCGGCATCAGCCGGGATGCGCTGGCTGCATTGCAGGGAATGAATCGGAACACGGCAGCAGCACAGGAGAACCAGATCGCCACCGATATGGCGGCCAGCGAGCAAACTTCCCCCGATCCGATCAGGAACACCATCCCTTCCGCAGAAAAGTCGCCCGTCGATCCCAACAAGGAACTTGCCATCCCCACCGCCAATCGTTCCTCCACCGATCCGGACGAAACCCTCCCCGAAGAAAGGGAAGCGTCGGCCCTCTCGCTGATGCGCAACGGCTTTGAAATCGGCTACAGCGAGCGGTTCGGACGGATCACGGCACTGCCGAAGGTCCGCGATGAGGGAGAGCCGAGCTATGGAGGACGTGCACTGGAACTGACCGGGCGGATGCTGGAAGGGAAAGTGGGACTGGGAGCCCGCCTGATCTACGGCTCGTTCGCCACGGTCACCCTCAAAGAGGAGATCCAGAACATCGGCGTCGCCGATATAGTGCTGATTCCCACCCTTGAATCGACCCCGGAATTCAACGTCGAGGTCTTCGCCGGCTACCGGATTCCCCTCTTCGGCGAACGTCTCGCCCTCGGTCTGGAAGGATCGTTCGGCCTCTCCTCATCCCGATTCAAAGTCGGAGGAGATGTGCTGGCAACGTGGTTGATTACCCGGCAGATCGGAATCCAGGGGGGAATCGGTTACGGCGCATATCGCTACACCACCCAGCAGAAACGGGAAGGGACGTTGAGTCAGTACGAGAACGTATCGATCTCCGACGAGTTCATCGACTTCTATGAGGGGTCGATCATCGAGGGACGATACGGTCTCTTCTATAAATTCTGACCGACGGCAGGTTCACAGAGAAAAGAGTACGAAAGCACGATACACAATGATCAGCGACGCAATGAAACGGTTACTACGGATGACGGGCAGACTCGGGGGAACAGTTCTCTGTTCGGCCACCCTTGCCCTTTCTTCATGCGGTGTGAACAGTCCCGATGAAGCGGTATGGAAAGATGTCAGCAACTTCAGTTGGCCGACAGAGATCGGAACGGTGATGAAGTACCGGACGATTGAAACCGATACGGTCGAGAAGGAGGTAGCTGTCGAACCGGGCATTCCGACGTTGAGCGAACCGTACCTGGCCGACTACTATGCCCTTGGCGATACGACGCACGCAAGTCCTCCAATGGTCTACTTCCGATCAACGCGTGACACGCTTATTGCCCGAAACGATAATCTGGGAGCCGAGATCGAGTTGCTGGCTCCGCTGGAGGAAGGGCACAAGTGGTATGCAACAACCGATTCCGCATGGCATGCGGAGATCATCGAACGCTACGCCTACCGCAAGATCGACGGCACGACCTACAAGAACGTTATCGCCGTCAAGTATCGCAAACACAACGACGGGATTCCCGAGTCTGAAGAATGGATCAGATTCTTCGCACAGGACGTCGGCGAGATCCTGACGATCAGGAACGTCTATCCCAGCACAAATTCTTCCGCTCAGATCCTGCCGCATCAGGTTGAGAGGAGAGAACTGATCAGAATAAACGGAAATCGAGATTAGGAAAACCAA
>CAMLOB010000652.1 GCA_946481475.1 uncultured Chlorobiota bacterium
GGTTCCAGCGTCCGGTCAGGGCGTCGTCCGTCGGGGAGACGAAGCTCCAGCCGAGGTCGAGCGTTGCGTTGTCCTGATAGCCGGGATACAGTTCGACCACAACTTCGTTCATATTATCGTTGACGTTGATCCTCCGATGCTCGATTCGGTATCCCCATTTCCCGATGATCAGATGATGACTCTCTCCAATCGGCAAAGCGACTTCGTCGCTGTCTCCTTCTACAGTCAGGGGATCAATAACCGGGTCGACGGTGTAGGAGAACCCGACGATCGGAAGTCCGGTCTTGCCGTCAACGGCGCGCAGGGTAAAGGTCTTGAACGGAATCGGCTCCATCAGGATATCCTGCTCCGTGTCCCCTGAAATCGTCTCCGAGAGTTGAACCGGTCGATAACCGAAGGCGGTGACCGTTGCCGTGATCTCCTCATTGTTCACCCCGCCGATATAGTATCTGCCGGCTGCATCAACCGGGGTCGGTTCCTTTATTCCAGCTACTTCGATCATCGCTTCCGGAATCGGATCTCCGGTCGTTGCGTCCCGAACCGTTCCCGACATTGATCCTGCCGTCGCTCCGTTGAACTCCAGCACATACAATCCGCTGTTCCTGTCGCTTGCGATGATCTTCCCGGAAGGAAAATGAGGGAAGACTTCCCAGACGCCGTTGAAGCCTCCGTCGGGTCCCGGATAGGTGTCGATGAATCCGACTTCGCGGGGGTGGCGGGGATCGATCATATCAATGACGCGCACTCCGGCCGTGTACCAGGCGATGTAGGCGTAGCGTCCCCGTATCCGTGTGTTGTGGATCGTCTCGACGATGTTCGGCGTGTACTCGCCGACCTTCACGATGTCGTTCAGGTCGCTGATATCCCACACTTTCAATGTCTTCGGCGTAAATCCGACTTCGTCGCTTGTTACCGCATATCTGCCGTCGGTCAGCAGTTCGGTGTTGTGCGTACCGCTGAAGGGATAGGTGATGGTTCCCAGATGGACCGGATTGGCCTTGTCCGATACGTCGTAGATGTCTCCGCCGTCGCCGTTGATTGCCGCCCCCAGAAGCGTGTCGTTCCGGACAAAGGCATCGTGGAAGTAGTGAGGATCGACTCCGCCGACGCGACGCGGATGTTCCGGATCCGGTTCCAGATCCAGAATGACCGCCCCGCCGTTTACCCCGGCTTCGGCACGGGTTCCCATTGCGTAAAGGTAGTGATCGGCAATCCAGATCGTATGGGCACTGATAAATGTGCTTGTGTCGGTCCGCACCAGACGGGCCGTGTCGGGTAGAGCCGAAAGGTCGACGATCTGCAGACCGGCCCCGGCTGCCACCTCCCGACTTTCAACACAGATATAGGCGTAATGCTTGTAGAACTTGATGTTGCGCCAGGATGACTTCGCACCGGGAATGAATCCTACCTGCCGGATCGGCTTCTCGGTGATGTCGATGATGTAGGCCCCGATCTGTGTTCCGAAAAAGGCATACTCCCTGCCGTCCGGTGCTACATATCCCCAGCAGGAATTATGTAGTCCTCCCGCCTCTGCGTTTGTTATCGGTTCGATGTGATCGTAAAGGGTGATGTTCTTCCTCGGAGCGTTCTCCGGCTGGGCGTCTGCCGTTGCCGTCCCCGACAGCAGCAGCAAAAAAAGGAGAAGGAAGATATTTCTCGTTGCCATGAATGCTCTCCGTGTATGGTGTGAAGGCAGGGAAACACGGAGAAAACATCGGGGGTTCTCCCCCTTCCCGTACGGTTTCCTGCATCCGTTGATCTGAACCTGAATTATGCCTGTTAAAGGATAGAGGGATAATGCTTGCGTTCCATCCTCTTTTCCTATTCCCGTATCACTATTCCCGCAGCGAACCCTGCGGTCTCGATCTGCCGGGTGACGCTTCTTGATCCCGGATCGATCCCGTAAACGATGCCCGGTATTACCTCTGTTCCTTCTATCGGATGGTGAAGATTCTCTCCACCCGACTGATTCTCGCAACTGACATAGGCGCGATCTCCATCGGCAGTAAAGACGACGGCATGCGGTTGCGAGAGGATGCCGTTGATTGTGGCGATGACGTTTCGCGTTCCGATATCAATGATCGAAACCGTGTTTGATCCCTGATTCGGCACCCAGAACTCGGTGCCGCCCGGATTGATGGCGGCGATCAGGGGACGGCTGCCGACCGTGATGCTGTCGATGACGCGGTCGGCCGCAAGATCCACCACCCGTACCTGACCGCTTTTGCGGCAGGTGACGAACATCAGTCCATCCTGCGTGATCTCGCTCTGATACGGCTCATGTACTGCTCCTCCGGCCGGAGCCGGAGGGGATCCGGGGACGATTGGAATGCGGGCGACGACTTCATCGGTCGTCAGATCCACCTTGCTGATGTCATCGCTCCCGGCGTTCATCGTGTACAGGAACCGTTCATCCCGACTCAAGGTTACGCCGTGGGGTGCCTTTCCTTCAATATCGATGTTCTTTGTTGCCGTCATGTTGCCGGCGTCGACCCGTGTGATGAATTCCTGCTGGAAAGTGTTGTCGAAGTTCGAGACGTAGAGCGTGGAGCCGTCAGCGGTGACCCGAATCTGGGCCGGGGAGAGG
>CAMLOB010000653.1 GCA_946481475.1 uncultured Chlorobiota bacterium
ATATACCTGACAATGAATGCTCCGGTCTTTGGTTCGGTTGCGGAATGGTCTCTCTCCGGGAACTCGTCAGCGGGAATACCGGCGGTAACTGACAGCATGTATCTACCGGCGGAAATACGAATACTTTCACCGGCAGTGAAGACCTATAGCCGGTCGCAAGATTTGACGCTTACTTGGAACGCCGACGCAAACAACGACATCGTAATGATTCGTGTTCGTGATGCTTCAGAACCGGCGTCGCCGTTTGTGAACCCTCAATACGAGTGGAGCACGGTTGTTCCGGACAACGGTTCTTATACGGTTACTTCCTCTATCCTCTCAAACATGCCGTCGGGTGCGCTTGCGGTGGTTTCTCTTACTCGTGGTGAGAGCAAGACGATAGGCACGACTCACAAGTTCCATATCTACGGCTACACAACAGCCGCAGACGCTTATCGACTCACACCATAACGAGGAGGAGAAAAGAACTATGAGTGTTATTCCAAAGTGGGGAAAGGTCCGGCAAATGTCGGCTGCTTATGCTGTGTTCTTTGCGTTGACCGGCTTTGTTATTCTCAATGGTTTTTCCTGCGGGGGAAAGGAGAATAACACACCCGATGGAGCGGCTACGGGAGCGCAAGGTTTCAATGTCTCGTTAGGCTTTGGCCCTGATCCTGATTTCGACGACGACTTTGATGGTCACGGCGATGTACACGATCTGTGTCAGTACTTCACCGTACAGGGATACAAAATCCGAAAGATCATTGTTGAAGTGTTCAGGCACGACGCGAACAATAACCAAGTGAATATCTATCCTCCGGTTGAAATGAAAGAGGGCGTGAATTTCCTGAATGGAAATCCCCGGTCAACAATCGGTCAAGGATTGAAGTTCAAGATTCCTGAAACCGGAGCGTTCAAGATTCGTGTTCGGGTATGGGGGTATGATTGCGATGATCTACCACAACCGGAAGATTGTCTGGATTGTTGTGAGGATGATTGGGCCGGTCCATACTGGGAACAGGAAAGCAGTTGGACGGAGAACAAGAAATACGGTTGGGCTTATATCTCATATCCGAAGTTCCTTACGTGTAGTTAGAATACAAGAAAGATCGACTTTGAAGCCCGGAGTGATCCGGGCTTTTTTCTTGCCGTCCACACAAGGCACGGACAGCCTGTGAGCGGTTTCCTCTGCCGTGGCGGATTGTCTGTAGCTGGAAAAGGGGACTGGAGGGAAAGGGAAGAAAGCTGGAGAATCGAAGATTTTGTACAACGAGAAGTACAACAGAGGTGAGTTTTCTTTGAAATATTATCAGAATCAAGGAAAGTCGGAGTCCTGCCGGGACCACCCAGCATCTTACATCGCATGAAATCTTCTCTCCTCCTTCTCCACTTCTCAATCCTCCTCGCTCTTGCCGGATGTTCCTCCGGTCGCACGATCCTTCCTCCGAATGTTGTCGGAAGAACAATGGAGATTGATGGGATGGAACGGGAGTACCTGGTCTACGTGCCGCACGATTCCGCCGGGGCGAAGCGGCCTCTTCTTCTGGCGTTGCATGGACGACTGGAGACGGGGGAGGTGATGATGAAAGGCTCCGGGTTCAATGAGATCGCCGGGGGGCGGGGTTGGGTGGTGGCCTATCCCTACGGCTACCGGAGAAGCTGGGCCGACGGACGGGATGCGGTGCCCGCAGACAAGAAGGGGGTGGACGATGTGAGGTTCCTGTCGTCGCTGATCGATTCGTTGATTCTTCGGCACAACGTCGATCCCGAACGGGTCTTCGTCTGCGGCTATTCCAACGGGGCGATCATGGCCAACCGACTGAGCGTGGAGATCACCGAAAAGCTGGCCGGTATGGCCTCGGTGGAAGGGGATGCCACCTGGGCCGATCTCAGCCGGTTTCCTCTGAAGAAACATCTTCCCGTGCTGTTCATCAACGGTACGGCTGATCCGATTGTCAAGTACGAGGGGGGAAAGGGAGGACTTCTCGGCAACTATTCATTCCCCGCCGTCGAACAGGTGCTCGATGTCTGGAAGAGGTTCAACGGCTGCGGCGACAGTGCTGCTGTTCGGAAGTACGATGAGAGGCACGACGGCACCGTCTCGATTCTCTTTCGTTATCCCTGTGCCGATGCTCCCGTCGAACAGATTCTGACCATCGGCGCCGGACATATCTGGCCTGAGTACAAGGTCAACTATCCGCAGGTTCTGCTGGGGAAGGCGACGACCGAGATCAATGCGTCGGAGGAGATCATCCGGTTCTTTGCCGAGGTGATGGAGAAGGAGAAGTAAAGGACTTGTCAGCCCGTCCGATTATTCATCCCCCTCCGATTCCTCGAACAGAACCATCAGTTCATTGCCGTCGGGATCCTTGATCGTGAGGACCGGATATCCCCACCAGGAACGCTCGGCCGGGATGGGGCGCGCCGACAGTTCTTCCCGCAGTCTCTGCAACTCATCCGTCTCAAGCGAAATGAACAGACGGGACCGGCCGGCACGTTCCGGGTCGGTTGCCAGAATGATCTCGCAGCCTCCCCGGTTTACCTGACAGACGGTCTCTCCATCCTCTTGTCCGTAACCCCAGACTTTCCTGAAGCCGAGCAGAGCC
>CAMLOB010000654.1 GCA_946481475.1 uncultured Chlorobiota bacterium
GGTGAAGGTCCGCATCCTGGAAACCGACGACGACGGCCCACTGCTCGCCGCGACGTTCTGCGGCCGTCGTCGCGCCTTGACGACGCGCGCGCTTCTGGCAGCATTGGTTGGTCTGCCGTTCGTGACGTTGAAGATCATCGGGGGCATTCGTTGTTTCGGTTGAAAAGGCTAATTTCGGGACGATGGCACTACCGGAATCAATTTCAAGGGAAGAGCGGAGCAGACAGAACCGCGAAGAGGATCACGCGCTGGTCCGCAGGGCGCTTGACGGCGATCAGGCGGCCTTTGCGCGGCTGCGCGACAAGTATCAGGGGTCGCTGAATGCGATGCTCTTCAAGATGGTGCGGAATCAGCTCGATGCCGAGGACCTGACGCAGGAGGCCTTTATCAAGGCTTTCTCTTCGCTGAAAAGCTTCAATTTCCAGTATGCCTTCTCCACCTGGCTCTACAAGATCGCCTCGAACAATTGCATTGACTATCTGCGGAAGCGTCGCCTGAAGACGGTCTCCTACGACGAACCCCTCAGGACAAGCAAGGGGGAGATGGAGATGCAGCTCCCGGATGTCGACGCACCGCCGCCGGATGCGCCGTTGACGGCGAAGGAACGGACGGAGATCCTGCGGCAGGCCATTGCGGATTTGCCGGAGAAATACCGGGTGGTGATCGAACTGCGGCACAATCGGGAGATGGAATATCAGGATATCGCCGAGGAACTTGATCTGCCGCTCGGCACGGTCAAGGCCCACCTCTTCCGCGCCCGCGCCCGCCTGCTGAAAGCATTGCAGGGGAAGATGGAGCATTTCGAGGAGTGATCCCTTGGTGATTCTTCGTGTCCTTTGTGGTGAATCTTTGCCACAACGGCACAAAGAACACGGAGAATCACGAAGCCTGCTGCTGAAATAAATGCCCGGATCTCGTTCGGTAGTGCCTGACCGTCGGATCCATTATCCTGTACACTCAAATGCGAGAGGTTCCTGCCATGTTCCGTTTTACCCGTCTGTCGGCCGTACTTCCGTTTGCTCTCGTCCTTGCTTCCGTCCACACGTATTCCCAGAGCTGGCGGTCGTTGGGGCCGGAGGGAGGGTGGTCCTGGGGAATCGGCAAGGATTCCAACGGCGTGTTCTATATGGGCCTGATGCCGGGGGGACTCTATCGTTCCACAGATCAGGGTATGTCGTGGGAACAGACGGGATTGAAAGTCCATTACATCTACTCGGTTGCCGTAAACAGCAAGGGGACTCTTTTTGCCGGAACATACTTCAGCGAAGTCGGCTTTTTGCGATCCACAGATGGAGGAGAGACCTGGGCATCATTTCTTGACAATGTGGGGAGGGGCAATCCCATTCTGGTCAACTCCCAGGACTGGCTTTTCTATCTGAGCGATTATGATCTTCGGGAATCGGGCAACAACGGCAGCAGTTGGGGGAATATCACTTGGGGGGATCGTCCCTTCTCCGGATTGGCCATGGACAGCAAGGATGTTCTTTTTCTGGCTACGCGTAACGGAGCGCACAAGACGACAAACAAAGGGAAAAACTGGACGGCACTGTCTGCGGCAGGAGATAACAGAATGTACGGAATTGCCGTAACCGGTCAGGGGGCGTTGCTTGCCGGCACCGGTACGGGCGTGTTCCGTTCGACTGACGAAGGTGTCACATGGGATTCGGTATCCGATGCACCCATGATGGAGGTTTTCACAGCGGGAGATGGAGAACTTGTTATCGCGACGTCGCGGCATCACAAACGACTCTATGTTTCGACCGATGATGGACGGAGCTGGTCGGTTGCGATGGAACTCCGTGAGACTCTGGGAGAAAAGCTTCCTGTCGGTCCGGGAAAATTCCTTGCCGCCGGGACACCCGGCGGAGCCTATGTACTCGATGTATTTCAACGTACGCTTGTTCCCTCGAATACGGGGATGATTCGAACGCACATCTATTCGCTTGCCGTTCCATCCTCGCAGCGCATTCTCGCCGGCAGCAACGGGCGGATTGAGTATCTGGATGTCGGACAGAAGCGTTGGACCGCGGTCCATATACCCACGGGGAATCTGGTTACGGGGTTGGCCGTTTCCGACGCGGATCATATCGTAGCCGGGACTCACGGCGGAGGACTCCTGTATTCGACCGATCAGGGAGAATCGTGGACGCCATCCTCCGTACAACCCTCAAATCTTCAAGTCACCTGCCTCGGTCGGGATTCCTCCGGTCTGATCTATGCCGGCACCGAGGGGGGAGGAGTCTGGGTCACTTCCGACAGGGGAATCACCTGGCAGTCCGCCGGGCTGGAAGAAAAAGAGATATGGTCGCTCGGTTTCCTGCGCTCCGGTCGGATGATTGCCGGCGGGGCGGCGGGTACCTGCTGGTACTCGGATGACAAGGGAGAGAGCTGGATGTCTTCTTCTACCGATGTCACTTCAGATCTCCAGTCGATTTCGTCATTTGACGATCGGAAAGTCTATGCGGCTACATTCTCTCATGGCCTCCTCCTTTCAACGGATCAGGGGATAACCTGGGGGCGAACCGCTTTTCCGGATACGGGGATCATGTCGGTGATCGTCGAGTCCGAAAGCGTTATCCAT
>CAMLOB010000655.1 GCA_946481475.1 uncultured Chlorobiota bacterium
ACGGTAAAAGCCGGCGGGGCAATGACCAACGTGTCGGGACTGATTTTCACTATCGCCCGGAACCTCTGCATCAACCTGAAGAAGAAGAACACCCGCTGGGCCTCGGACGATATCGAGGACCACACCCTCAGCTCGCGCGACGATGCGTACGATCAGAAGGAACTGCTGAACCTGATCAAGACCTCGCTTGAGCTGATCAATCCGGATTATCGCGAGGCATTCATCCTGCGCGAATACAACGGATTCTCCTACGAGGAGATCGCCCGGATGCTGGAAATATCCGTTCCAACGGCAAAAATCCGGGTCTTCCGGGCCAAGGAAAAGATCAGGAAAGTACTGGAACCCTATTTGAAAGATTTACTGTCGATTTGATTATTACCGCACTGATACAGTGATATGAATTATTCGGAAATGCTACATGATTTCGTGGACAACTCCCTGGCCACGGCAAATGAAGAGACTCTCTTCCAGGCCCTTGCGGCCGACGAGGATCTTCGCTTCGAGCTGAAGTATCTGCTGACGCTCAGGGATACGATCCGCGAGGATGACGAGGCGGGAGTAGTCCCCCTGGCATCGACCCGCTCGATCTTCAGCACGCTCGGCTACACCGCACCGGTGGCCGTCGGTGCCGGCGGCGGAATTGCCGCTTCGCAACTCGGTATCCTCTCCCTCCTTAAATCGTGGGGAGGCTATCTGATGGCCGGGCTGGTGGGAACGCTCCTGGCAACGGGTGTTTTCATGGCGGTCGATCAGGACAAGGAAATCGTCTATGTCGATCGGACCGCCGGGCAGACAACGCCTGCGGAGACTGCGACGCAGGGACAAACCGCGGGACAAGCACCCGAAACGGCAACCCTGCTTGCCGATCGCACAGAGTCGCCGAAGCGAGCGTCGCAGGTCGCCGCGTCCGGATCGAACGGCATCGAGCGGAAAGCTCCGTCCGGCAGGCACGTAAGGCCGATAACGGCAACGTCAACTCCTTCCGGCACAGACAAAGACAATAAGTTGACGGCACAGTCCACGACATCGCAGAATGAGCAGAATGAATTGACAATCGGGGCAGCAAAGAAAGAAAGCCCGAAGATGAACGCCGCTGATCAGACTGTGCCAAGCACCAGCACACCTCAAAACGATGCGATTGAAAATGTTGATGCGCCATCGGCGCTGAACACGGCTGTGCGCGACCAGGCGTTGCTGGAAACGACTCCGGTTGCCGAGAGGGCCGAAGGATTTGAACCTCTTGCGTCCGAAGGGAAAATTGCCGAGCAGGTGGATGATTCTCCGTTCGATCCGGAAAAGCGCATCAAGAGAAAACCGGCGACGATCAGCGCACACATCCGGGGGATGACCCTCCCAATCGACCTGAAGAGTCCGACGCTCCAGCTTCCGGCCTCCGATCCCGGCATGGAGAACTTCGCGATCGGTCTGGCCTATAACCTGGACCCGAACTTCTCATTCATTCTTGAAGGAGGAAAAGAATCCTACCTCCTGAGCTTCAGAACACCGAAGGAGGACGGCGGAACGTTCCTGCACGAAGTGCAGCCCTCGGTTGTCTGGGGAGCATTCGGCATCCGCTATAACTATCTGACGACTTCGTCGGTCACGCCGTTCGCACAACTGATGTTCCTCGGAGGCTCCGAGGCCGGAATGATGGGGCGGGGGATGATCGGGGCAAACTGGAATTTGACCGACCGGATCGGTATGAGCGCCGGAGCCGAGTACTCGCTTGTCGGCTACCGCTATCGGGGCGACCTGAATTTCTCCGACCGTTTTGGTCTTACGTATGGACTGACTATTGACATTGTTAAATAACCATGAAACTTGTTCTGAAAACTCTCCTCCCCGCTCTTTGCTGCGCGCTTCTGGCGTCGGCCTGCGACGTGTCGCCGACCGATTTCGATGATCCGGGGGCAACAGTCGAGTCCTTCCCTTTGACCAAGGTAGGTGTCAAGGACATCCACCTGTTCGTTGCAGGGAAAAGCTTTTCCACAGGATACTGTCTGGTCTCCGACTCGACATCACAGGCGGATACGATTCCCGGCTTCGATACCCTTCACACATTTTCAGGGAATGTGAAAAAGATCAATGGGAAGTGGTATCTGGATCTTGCTCTTGACATCAATTTCCCGGATGATGGAGTGACATACCTTTTCTTCTGGGGAGATCCGCAACCGCAGCCGCGTGGTTTCCTTCTCCAGATCGATTCCATCGAGATCGGCTCCGAAGGGAGTGCCAAACCCGGCACGTGTCCGGACGGATCGGCACAAACGAAAGTGGCGGTTATGATATCACGCTATCCCCCCTATATAGAGGGATGGAAAGATCCCGGGGTACTCGGAGCAACACTCAAGTTGACCCTGCACGTCGAGGAAGAGTCAAGCGAGAAGATCCGTGTGTCGGGCGATTTTGAAATGTTCAGCAACATACGCAAGAAAGATGACCATGGAGGAGGGTATGACGACGACGAGATGCTCTACAGCATCAGCGGAGAGATTGAAATGGAATGATCCGGTCGGGGGGGGACCACCAAAAAAAGAAAAGAGCCCAGCAGGAAACAAACGAAAACTAACAAAAACCAAC
>CAMLOB010000656.1 GCA_946481475.1 uncultured Chlorobiota bacterium
CTCTTCAACACGAAGTCGAATGTCAGGCATCATCCTCTTTCCACCCTGTCTCCCCTTTCACTACATCAAGGAAAGCCTCAGAGAACATGCTCCTTGTATCCTGCGGCATTACAGAAACCAAATACGAGCAAGAATGAAAGACCATGAGACTCCCGTCATGCCGATCAAGAATCGGATAGCTCTCTTTGCTGTGGAATACGGAATAGTGGAACGCGACGGTTCCGCTCTGGTTATTATGGACAAGACCGGCGTGCGCGCCCAGTTGCCGGTCGGGGCAACGGCAGTGCTGATGCTTGAACCCGGTACCAGCATCACCCACGAAGCGGTAAAGCTCTGCGCAGAATCGCGCACCTTGATTATCTGGACCGGCGAGGCCGGGGTCCGGCTCTACTCCGCCGGACAGGAAGGAGCGGCAAACAGCTACAGGCTTCTGCGTCAGGCACGGCTTGCCCTCAACGAGAAATCCCGACTGGCCGTAGCTCGCGAGATGTACCGGATTCGTTTTCGGGAGGAAGCTCCGAAGAAACGTTCGATCCAGCAGTTGCGGGGAATGGAAGGGGCGCGGGTCCGTGCGCGCTACAAGGAACTGAGCGATCAGTACGGCATTCTCTGGAAAGGAAGGAACTACGACAGAAGCGATTGGAGTGGTCAGGATGCGATCAACCGGGCGGTATCGACGGCAAACAGTTGCCTGTACGGACTATGTCACGCAGCGATTCTGATAGCCGGATATTCGGCAGCGATCGGCTTCATCCACACGGGCTATCCCCTGGCCTTTGTGCATGACATTGCGGACATCTGGAAGATGGATCTTGCCGTTGAGTTAGCATTCAAGATCGTTGCGGAGGACCCCGAGAATATCACGACGCGTGTCCGTCACGCACTACGCGATGAATTCCGGGCAACCGGACTGCTTGATGACATTATCCCCCGAATATCCACACTTCTCGACGCCGGCGAATCCGAAGACGGACCTCCGGAAGAACTGGCAGGAACCCGCGATGAGACGAAGGATCCGTGGGACGCTCCCTGGTACCGAACTTCCTCAGGCGGTGAGGCGGCTCCGATACCATCGGAACGATTTCCGGCAGACCCGACTCAACAGCAGGCCGCACACACAATCTCCCGATCGGAGTCGGCTGTTCCGGAGCCGGAGATCGACGAAGGAGAAGCCTGGGCGGATTCCGTCTTTGGTGAGTGGAACGATCCGTGGAAGGAATCCACCGGAGGTGAAGCATGACGGTATACGTACTGGAAAACGCCCCCCGGAAATTGCGGGGCATCCTCTCCCGCTACTGTCTTGAAGTACGAGCCGGTCTCTTTGTGGGCCGTCTCGACAAACGAATGCGTGAGCTGCTCTGGGAGAAGGTGGGCCAGCTTGCAACAAAGAAGACACGCGGCGTTATGGTCTGGCGCACCAACAACGCTCAGGGCTACGCCTTCGAGACCTGTGGTGCATCGGACAGAGCCCCGATGATTATCGACGGCATCTGGCTGATCGGAACCCAACCCTCGATTCCCGATCTATCGCAAGTTGAAATCATCAACACGACATCCAAAACCGTCTCCTGAAAACCGGAACCAACACGAAAAGGATTTAGAAACCCGACCGAATCCCTACTTTTGTGTAGATTTTTAGTCTGTTCCCTGCGAGTGCGGGGATGATCCGATCGCCCCAACGGACCCGACAGGAGAGAAGGACTGTTCCCTGCGAGTGCGGGGATGATCCTGTCCACAAGCTCCCCATCAGCAAATTCCCGGTCTGTTCCCTGCGAGTGCGGGGATGATCCGGAGCTGCAGGAGGAGATGCGCGGAGCTGCTGCCTGTTCCCTGCGAGTGCGGGGATGATCCTCAAGGTCCGGCGCGAGCACATCTCCGACCGACCTGTTCCCTGCGAGTGCGGGGATGATCCTCTCAATTCCCGCACCACGACACAGAGAAAGAACTGTTCCCTGCGAGTGCGGGGATGATCCCGGGAAGCCGCGCGGATAAAGGCTATTGGGGACTGTTCCCTGCGAGTGCGGGGATGATCCCCCTGATGCGTTGACGACGGCGCGGAAGAGCCGCTGTTCCCTGCGAGTGCGGGGATGATCCCCGGCGCACAAGGTGACGGCGCAAACCTCCACACTGTTCCCTGCGAGTGCGGGGATGATCCTGTTGGGGCGGCCCTTACGAGCCTGTCCAGCGTCTGTTCCCTGCGAGTGCGGGGATGATCCGTCCCGTTGCCCCTCTGCTGATTCCAGTTCTGCCTGTTCCCTGCGAGTGCGGGGATGATCCGTAGGGAGCGAATGTTGAACACGAGAGAAAGAGGCTGTTCCCTGCGAGTGCGGGGATGATCCTCCTTGATAAATGTTATTATCGCCGCCACACCACTGTTCCCTGCGAGTGCGGGGATGATCCCAAGTTGCGTCACGAGCATCGCACGGGGCGACGCTGTTCCCTGCGAGTGCGGGGATGATCCGCAAACTCGCCCCACCAGAGGTGACGATCTTCACTGTTCCCTGCGAGTGCGGGGATGATCCTCTCACCACCATCGAACACGGCGGCACTGCCGGCTGTTCCCTGCGAGTGCGGGGATG
>CAMLOB010000657.1 GCA_946481475.1 uncultured Chlorobiota bacterium
GGCCTCCGCTCGGCCTCCGCTCTGGAGGCCGCAGAGAGAGAACGAATCGCATTGCATCTGCACCCCCGTTTCACCTCAACAGAATACGGCGAACCGGGCTACGGTCAGCTTCACACCGACTGTGCGGAGGAAATTCGCCGGGGGGGAGAGAACGGGGCGGAGATGGGAGCGTTCAACTCGCTTCTGCAACCGCAGCGTGAGGCGAACCTGCGTGAGGCTCTTCCCGATTTTCTCCGCTTCGGACTTGAGGCGGGGATTCTCTACGTGACGTAGAACCGCAAACCGATTCGGGAACGGACCGGGCCGCAGAGCGACCGAATGAAAGCGCAGAAGAACAAAAGGATCAATACACAGAAGAGAAGCCTACGATGAAAGGAGACATCTCACGCGAAACGTTCGATCCCGGCAAGCACTACCGAAGCGTCCGGATGCAACAGGGACGGGTGCAGCTCGACAGCGATCAGATCGAACAGACGGAAATCACACTTCACCGGATCGAACGGGAAGCGGCCGACCTGATCGGCGGCTGCGGCGCACCCATCGGAAACGACGGATTCGGCATCACACCCCGCACTTCGGGGAGCGCTCCCGACCGGATTACCGAGCTTCTGATCAGTCCGGGACGTTTCTACGCCGACGGTATCCTGTGCGAGAACGAGAGCGAAACGAGGTACGCCGACCAGAAACTTCCGCCGGGGAAAGAACCGTTCTTCAGGGAAGGGAAAAGAGAACCGGGTCTCTACCTGGCATATCTCGACGTCTGGATCCGCCAGGTCACCGCGCTTGAAGATGAGAGCATTCGCGAGACCGCCCTCGGCGGTCCGGATACGACCACCCGCTCCCAAACGGTGGCCCAGGTAAAACTGATCCGCGTAGCTCATGAGGAACGCCGCGCAACCTGCGCAACACGTTTCAACTCCTGGGAAAAGCTGACGGCCGCTCCGACCGGAACGCTCGTTCCGCAATTCAACCGGACAACGATTTCCGAGGATCCCTGCACTCTCCCTCCGGAGACCGGTTATCGACGACTGGGCAACTACCTCTACCGGGTAGAGGTCCACGATGGAGGAGACTTGTCGGAGGCAACCTTCAAGTGGTCGCGCGACAACGGGTCGGTGACGGCCCGGTGGAGTGATCTGGATACCACCGGCGAGATCCTGACGATCGAGGGGAATGCCGTCGGGAAATTCTCCTCGGGGAACTGGATAGAACTGACCGACGAAACGCATGTTCTGTCGGGAAAGCCGGGGAGAATGGTCCGGATCAAGGAAGTGCGGGGGGAGACGATCCGGATCGATCCGGCAACGCTCAGCGGATCGGGAACGCTCGAACTCGGCGATTTCCCCCGCACGCCGATCATCCGGCGCTGGGACGGAGATGTCGGCCTTCTGAACCCGACGGACGGCAGTCCGGTAGAACTTGAAGGTGGTCTCGAAGTAATGTTCTCCGACGGCACCTACAGAACCGGAGACTACTGGCTGATACCGGCACGCTCGGCAACGAACGCAATAGAATGGCCCGAGGAGGAGAACTCCTTTCTTCCCCGATCCCCACGCGGCGTCAGACACCGCTACTGCAGACTCGCCCTCCTCCGATACAACGGCTATGCGGTCACCGAGAGACTCGACTGTCGTCCCCTCTTCCCTCCGGTCACGCGACTGACCGGTCTCTTCTATCTGGGAGGAGATGGACAGGAGGTGATGCCCGATCCGAATCCGGCTGAACGGGTTGAACTGCCGGAGAGACTCCGTGTGGGGGTGGCGAACGGCGAGTATCCGGTAGAGGGGGCAACCGTCCGGTTTCGGATCGTCCAGACCGAGGGAAAGGGGAGACTGATTGATCCGGATGATCCCGGCACAGGCGAGAAAGCTACGGTCGATGTACGAACGGACGGCAACGGCGTCGCCGAATGCATATGGAAGTTGATATCCGACACGAACCATCCGGCTCAGAGCGTGACCGCCACGCTTCTGAGACCGGACGGATCGGAGTCCCATCTCCCCATTCGTTTCTCCGCCGGTCTGAGCATTGCAGGCAAAGTCGCCTATGTCCCCGGAAACTGTGATCAACTGAAGGGGACGACAACGGTACAGCAGGCGCTCGACCTTCTCTGCCGTCTCACCCGGGGAGGATGCGCAATCACAATCCCGTCGAACAGGGAAAAGCCACAGGAGTGGATCGGGATCGTCAGGGATACGCTCAACTCTCTCTATCGGGGAACAACCGACCGCATCCCTGTTCTCCCTTCAATTCATCTCTGCTTTCAGGAAGGTTTGTACGAGTTAACGACTCCCGTCGAGTTCACAGACTTCAGAAGCGTCATCATTTCCGGACTGGGAAGAGGAACACGGTTCGTCGGCACCGATGTCGAAGCGGTCTTCGGGTTCAGGAATTGTGAGAGCGTGACGCTGCGGGATTTTTGTGCAGAAGTACGAAAGACCGTTAACGGATTTACGCCGAAGGAAGGACTGAACGGAGTGGTAACCGGTACGGAATGCGGGCGGGTAGTCATCGAACGCCTTTCGTTGCAGTCAGCCCCCGACACGCTTCGCTCATCC
>CAMLOB010000658.1 GCA_946481475.1 uncultured Chlorobiota bacterium
TGCTCACAGCTCAATGCTCACAGCTCAATGCTCACAGCTCAATGCTCACAGCTCACAACCCAAATCCAACTCCCGAAAAACCATGTCAATACTCCTTCTCTACACCACGGCTCCCGATCAGGAGACCGCACGGCACATCGCCCGGACGCTTGTCGGGGAGGGGCTGGCGGCCTGTTGCAATCTTCTTCCCGGTGTCGACTCGATCTATCGGTGGGAGGGAGAGGTGCAGGAGGAGAAGGAAATCCTTGTGATCATCAAAAGCACGCGGGAACGATACCGGGAGCTGCACGACCGGCTTCAGGCGATTCATCCGTATGACGTGCCGGAACTGATCGCGCTGCCGGTTCTCTACGGATCGCAGCCGTATCTTGACTGGGTGGAAGATTCCGTCAAGAAGCGGGGATAAGGAACGGAGAGAATAAAATGACGACCGCCGCAGCTTCTCACGGGAGAAGTTGCGGCGGTTGTCGTAGAGAGAGGGCGGTCTTCCGGTCTTACTGGTTGGTGCAGATCCGGTATCCTTCCTCAACCGGCACAAACATGTTGTAGAGGTATTGTTCGCAGACCAGTTCCCGGTACATCTCCGCATGTTCGTCTCCGGCTTTCGCTCCGGTCGTATACATCTCGGCCGCCTCACCGTAGCATTCGTTGTCCGAGAGGAAGGAACCGAGAATCATCGGAAGTGCCGGATTGTCTGCTCCGAGTTCCTCCCGGATCGCCTGCATTCCGTTTCTGATCTCCTCCTGTCTGCCCGCTACAAGCTGATGGAATGATGCGCCGAAAGAGTTCCGGGGATTTTCCCGGTCGGAGAGTCGCCACGTGTAGATCTCCTCCGGATTCAGCGTCGGAGCTGTCCAGATGTACGATGTGTCGGCGGTCTCTGTCCGGTGGATCTCCTCTCCCAGATAGTTCCTGACCGAGATCACGTAGGCCGTCACCCCTGGCGTCCGCATCCACCGGAAGCGGATCGGTCCTCCGGAGACTGCCGTCGACCGGGGTTGCAGGAGGATCAACGCCTCATCCTTCATTTTCTCGGACACCTGACTGATAATTCCCGATGCGTCTCCGACGCCGGTCAGCGATTCCACTTCGCTGTTCAGTCGCATGGTTCCGGTATTCAGACTCTCGGTTTTCAGCGAGTCGAAATAGGCCGTCTCCTCTTTGCCTGAGGCGCGGGTTGCCCCGGCCACACTTGTCCGGGCGCTTCTTCCGGCTCCGCTGGCCCCGGCCAGCGTCCGGGCGGAGTTCGCCACCACGCTGTTCTCTCCGGTCCCGGCCCGCTTGATCGCATCGGAAATCTTCAACGTCATCGGGCTGGTATACTTCAGCACTTTTCCGTTCACCGAAAGCTGGAGCGAACTGGAAGAGCCGATGGTGACCTTGTCATCGCTTTTCAGTTGCTGTCCCAGTCTGGCTTTTCCCGATCCTCCCACGGAGACATCCCCGCTGTAGTAGAGAACGCGGACCGTCTGGCTCCGGGCAACAGTTGTTGCCGCCGCAAGGCAGAGGCAGATCATTCCGAATCGAAAACCGTAATGCATCAGTTTCATCAGTTAACTCCCCCGTGTCGTTCAATCTGCTGTGAAATATGGACAAATTATCGGACAAAATACAATGGATCGGGATGATCGTTCAAGCCTGCCGTCGGGTGGAAGAGGTAAAAGGATGGTATCGTGACGGGGCGGGGGGACGATGTGACATCCGCAAAGGGGAGATGCTGAGGCAGAGATCCTGTTCGGTTGATGCAGGTGAGCTCAGTAGTTGTAGGATGGAGTCGGACCTCGCTGCGGCGTCTCCCCCTCAAAGGGGCGATCGGACAACTCCACGACAAGGCGTGAGCCGACGCCTGCCGTCTCGGCCGGGTCGGTTCCCGGTGCGAACTCCCTGCGGACCTGCGCATAGTACGTCTGTTCCGGACGGAGCAGAAATTCGTGAACGGCGATAATTCCTCCTTCCTTCTCCACAAGCTTCTGGATCGGCAGCGGAGCGATCGAGGCGTTCTCGGAACTGAACGTCCGGGAGAAGTAGGCGCCGAGGTACAGCTTGACGTCGAATATATCCAGCAGCATCACGCCGTGCGGGGTAACCACCAGAATCGAATCGCTGCTCTGATAGGCCGGGGTCAGACTGACCGACGCATCCTCGGTCATCACGCCGTAGGCCCACTCGGTGTAGTAACAGGAATCGTCGGTCATATAGGCCGAACGGAGCGTCCCCTCGATCGTGACCGGTATCGATCGCAGATTGACCAACTCCTGCGGCGTTACCCGTTTTCTGGCAACCGTGCCGCCGCACGAAAGAAGACCAAGGGAAAGAAGAGCCGTCGTAACGAAGCGGGCGAGCGAAACGCCGTGCTGCTGGAAGTCTCGAATCATGGGGCAAATGTACGGGATTTTCCGGAACGGGGGAGGGGGGGTGAGCTATGAGCAGTCAGCTTTGAGCTATCAGCTTGAGCAACGAGCAATCAGTTGTGAGTTGTCGGCTTTGCGTCTTTGCTCTTTGCGTTCTTCGCGTGAGAAACGGCAGTGAGTGCTCAGCAAGGAGCGTTCATTTCGATG
>CAMLOB010000659.1 GCA_946481475.1 uncultured Chlorobiota bacterium
GCTGACAGCTCACTGCTCATACTGCCTGCCTCCCCGTTATCCGAACACCAGCCATCCGATAATCGCCAGGATGCCGACCATGAAGATCAGCACGTACTGCTGGGCGATGCCGGTCTGGAGTTTCCGGAAAACGTTTGCCGCTCCGCCGGTCAGCTTTGCCAGACCGTGCAGCGTTCCGTCGATTATTCCCTTGTCCACACCTTTCAGCAGAATCGTCTTCGATCCCTCCCAGATCGGCTTGACCACTCCCATCTGATAGGCCTCATCGACGTACCACTTGTTCCAGAGAAGCTTGTAGAATCCCTTGAAGCTGCCGGCAACCCGGTCCGGAAGCTCCGGCCTCTGCACGTACATCCGGTAAGCGAGGAAGATGCCGAGACCGGCAATCGCCAGAGAAACTCCCATCAACACCCACTCGAGTGTGTGGGAAAGATGGTGCCCGTGCATGTTTGCCGACGCCTGCGCGAAGACCGGCTCAAGCCAGTTGTGCAGGGCGTGAATATGTTCTCCGAAAACAACCGGCAGACCGAGGAAACCGCCGAACGTGGCCAGCACGGCAAGTATCCACAAAGGAATCGTCATCGTCGCCGGCGACTCGTGGGGATGGACGTGATGATGGTCGAACCGCTCCTCGCCGTTGAAGGTCAGGAAAACCGAGCGGAACATGTAGAAGGCCGTACAGAAAGCGGCCAGCGCACCGACACCCCAGAGAATCGCGTTCCCGTTTGCAAAGGCGTTGGCAAGGATTTCATCTTTCGAGAAGAAGCCGCTGAATGGAATAATGCCGGAAATCGCCAGCGCCCCGATGACATAGGTCTTGTAGGTCTGCGGCATATACTTCTTCAGTCCCCCCATCTTCTGCATATCCTGTTCCTCGTGCATACCGTGGATCACCGATCCCGAGCCGAGGAAGAGGAGGGCCTTGAAGAAAGCGTGCGTCATCACGTGGAAAACCGCCGCGGTCCAGGCGCCGACGCCGAGGGCCACGAACATGAACCCGAGCTGCGATACGGTGGAGTAGGCAAGAACTTTCTTGATGTCGTTCTGCACCAGACCGACCGTGGCGGCGATCAGAGCGGTGGTGACGGCGACGCCGGCAATCACGGCCATTGTCGTGTGGGAGAGGGAGAAGAGGGCGGCGTTGCGGGCCACCAGAAAGATGCCTGCGGTGACCATTGTGGCGGCGTGGATCAGAGCGGAGACCGGCGTAGGACCGGCCATCGCGTCCGGCAGCCAGACGCCGAGCGGAATCTGCGCCGACTTGCCGCAGGCCCCGAGAAACAGACAGAGCGTGGCGATGGTAATCATCTCCTGCGACATCGGTCCCGGAAGTCCGGCGGCGATCTCCGCATACTTCAGCGTCCCGAACTGACTGAAGAGAATAAACATCCCGATCAGCATTCCGAGGTCACCGATCCGGTTCATCACAAAAGCTTTTTTTGCCGCATCCCCGGTCCAGGTAATCGCCGTCCCCTCGAACTTCCTGTCGTACCAGAACCCGATCAGCAGGAACGAACAGAGGCCGACCCCCTCCCATCCGAGAAACGTCACCAGGAAGTTATCGGCCAGAACCAGGTTCAGCATCATGAAGATGAAGAGGTTCAGATAGGCGAAAAACCGGAAAAAGCCCCGGTCGCCATGCATGTAGCCGATAGAATAGATATGGATCAGCGATCCGACGCCGGTGATGATCAGCAGGAAGATCATCGAAAGCTGATCGAGCTGATAGGCGAAGTCGACCGAGAATTCTCCGGCGGTAATCCAGGAGAGGAGCGTCACGTGCATCGCCCGACTTTCGGGAGGAGACCCCAGCATTTCGAAGAAGAGAACGACGGCGAAGACAAACGGAAGAGCGACCGCCGCTGTTCCGATTGCGCCGATCGCCTTCTCCGATCCGATCTTTTTTCCAAGCAGGCCGTTTACCAGAAATCCTGCAAACGGCAACAAAAGAATGAAAGGCAGTAGCGTTGATGCCATATCAATTCAGAATTCAAAAGGCAAAGTTCACAAGCAACCACCGCGGTCTTCGATGCGCCGTGGCGTGCGGATTCAAAATCGAAGTCGCAAAGTTAAGAAAGAAACACGAGGCTACCCTATCAATGCAAAATTCAAAAGGAAAAATTCGGGAATCGGCGTTGGGAGATCGGCTGTGAGCTGTGAGCCGTGAGCTATGAGCTTTCAGCCGTTCGGGGGGAGTGAGCAGTCAGATGTGAGCTTTCAGCCATCCGGGGGGGGGAGTGAGCAGTCAGCTGTGAGCTTTCAGCCGTTCGGGGAGCAATGAGCCGTCAGCCTTCAGTTGCGCCGTATGCCGGCAACGAACCACGCACTCCCACACCCACAAACTCTCCAAACTCTTCTCTATAAACTCTACGAACTCCTCTCTCTATAAACTCTATACACTCTCCCCCCCAGCAATCAGCCCAAGCCGACAAAGAACTACGCACTCCCACACTCTCAGACTCCCACACCCACAAACTCTATAAACTCTACGAACTCCTCTCTCTATAAACTCTCCCCCCTACTGATACACAAACCCCGCCTTCTCGAACGACATC
>CAMLOB010000660.1 GCA_946481475.1 uncultured Chlorobiota bacterium
TCCTCTCGGGCGGAATGTGCTCCTGACGATATCCGATCCGGGTACGGACTCGGTCCAGTTGCTCCTTGCTCCCTATGGATCGGCCGGAGCGTGGCTGCTCGACGGGAACGCCGGGACGACGCCCGGAACGCATTTCCTCGGGACGAGTGATGCGACCGCATTGCATCTCTACGTGAACGGAGGTGTATCAAACGGCCTGATCCTGAACACGAACGGAAGCCTTCAGCGGGATACGGCCGGGGATGCCAGAGGAGACAACGGGATCGACCTGCAACGAAACCGGTCCAACGCAGATCAGGTCGCCTCGGGAGCGTATGCGGTCATCGGCGGCGGACGACGGAACCGGGTTGCCGGTCTCTTTGGGGTTATCTCGGGAGGAGAGCGGAACAGCACCGGCGACAGTCCCTACGGAACGGTAGGCGGGGGCGAACAGAATTCGATCACGGGAGGTTCGGCGGCGACCTGGAGTACGATCGCAGGGGGAAGCTACAACGTTATCATCACCGGCGATGCCGCGACCGTTGGAGGTGGAAGCAGCAACGAGGTGTCGGGGGGGAATGCCACGATATCTGGGGGAGTGGCAAACAAGATCAACGGGCCTGGCGGAACGATCGGGGGTGGGGAGGGGAACCGAGTCGATGGGGTCGGCGGAACGGTCGGCGGCGGGTTCCGGAATATCGTAGCCGGAGAAGGGGGAACGATACCGGGTGGTATCGGACTGACCCTTTCGGGGAATGCGAGTTTCGGGTATCTGGGGAACGACCTTTCGCACCTCGACCGGAGGATGCGGATATCCGACCCGAACACGGTGGTGTTCGGAAACACCGATCTGTGGCTGGCCGCCAACGACGGTACGGCAAGCCGTCTGCGGTTGTATGAATCGAACAGCGACACCGGGGCGTTTCCTCCGGCCACGATCTTTTATACATCGTTCGAGGCGGGGGATCAGAGCGAGGATATCAACTACATTCTGCCGACGGCAAGACCGGTGACGAACGGCCGGGTTCTTTCCAGCGACACGAACGGCGTGATGAGCTGGAGTGATGGGGGAGCCGTTGCTTGGAGTCTGACCGGCAACGCCGGAACGACACCGGGGACGAACTTCCTGGGAACAACCGATGCGCAGGCACTTCACTTCTATGTCAACAACGGTGTTGATAATGGTCTGATCTTCAACACCAACGGAAGCATCCAGCGGGATACCGGCGGCATCGTTCGTGGCCTTCACGCAGTTGATCTCCAGATGATCCGGGTTGACTCCACCGAGGTGGCCTCCGGAATCTATTCCGTGATCGGTGGTGGCCGGGAGAATCTGGCCGACACGATTGGCAGTACCGTCGCCGGAGGAACACAGAACCGGGCAACCGGCTACAAGAGTTTCGTTGGTGGCGGCGATGAGAACTGGGCGGATGGTTCGTACTCGGTGGTTGCCGGTGGTGATGAGAACTTCGCATACGGCTGGAAGAACTTCATCGGCGGTGGTGACGAGAACCAGACCGATTACGACTACGCGGTGGTGACCGGAGGGAACGAGAACGTTGCCGTGGCCGACGGAGCTTTCATCGGCGGTGGCGAGCATAATTTTGTGGCCGGCGGTGACGGAGCGATTGCCGGCGGATACTACAACGAGGCGTGGGGAGAGTTTTCGGCGGTCGGTGGTGGTGTGGCCAACGTGGCATACGGGGGAATCTCGGCAATCCCCGGTGGAGCCGGTCTGACGTTGGGAGGTGACGGATCGTTCGGGTATCTGGGACGGAACTTCGGCGACAACAACATGAGGATTCTGGACTCGAACCTCGCGGTCTTCGGGAATGTGGATCTGTGGCTTGCGAACAACGACACGACGGCTCGGCAGTTGCGGTTCTACGAGGCGGAGAGTGACAGCGGGTCGTTTCCGAGCGGAACGAACTACACGTCGTTCGAGGCGGGAGATCAGAGCGAGGACATCAGCTACGTTCTTCCGACAGCGGCTCCAACTGCAAACGATCAGGTTCTTGCAAGCGACACCAACGGCGTGATGAGCTGGATCGACAATCTTGCCGGATGGAGCCTCACGGGGAATACGGGGACGACACCAGGAACAAATTTCCTCGGGACGACGGATGGGAGGGCACTTCACCTCTATGTGAACGGTGGAACGAGCAACAGTCTGATCCTGAACACAAACGGGAGTATCCAGCGGAATACCGCCGGGAACGCCCGTGGAGACAGATCTGTCGATATGCAGGCCTTGCGGGGTTTGTCGACAGAGGTTGCCTCGGGGGCACAATCGGTCATCGGCGGTGGACGAGAGAACGGGGCGTCGGGCGATCAGGCGGTCGTCGCCGGAGGCTTCGGCAACGTCGCTTCGGGTGGTGCGGCAACGGTATCCGGAGGAAAATGGGATACGGCATCGGGGACGTCCTCTACGGTTGGAGGAGGTCTCTCAAATGTCGCCTCCGGAGAGTTCTCAACGGTTGGGGGAGGAGAATCCAACACTGCCTCGCAGTATCGCTCCGCCGTGTCCGGCGGGTATAAGAACACTGCGTCGGGAGTTACTTCCACGGTCGGGGGG
>CAMLOB010000661.1 GCA_946481475.1 uncultured Chlorobiota bacterium
TTGGGCCAAACAGCGCCACCTTCCGCGCATCGAGGGCCATCGCCAGGGCGCAGAATCCGCGCGCGCCATCATCCGAGCTGCGGGCGAACTCGGGATCAAATACCTTACGCTCTACGCCTTCTCCACGGAAAACTGGAAACGTCCGAGGGCTGAAGTCACGCTCCTGATGGATCTGCTGCTTCATTATCTGAAGATCGAGCTGAAGGAACTTGACGCCAACAACGTCAGGCTGAACGCCATAGGACAACTGAACGCATTGCCGAAGAACGTTGCCCGGCAGTTGCATGAGAGTATCGACTATCTTTCGGGAAATACGGGATTGACTCTGACCCTGGCCCTGAGCTACAGTGGTCGGTGGGATATTCTCCGGGCGGTGCAAACCCTGGCACTCGATGTTCGTCGGGGGACGCTGTCGCCGGAAGATATTACCGAGGAGAAGTTCAGATCGTATCTGAACACGCATGACCTCCCCGACCCGGATCTGATGATCCGTACCAGCGGGGAGATGCGGCTGAGCAATTTCCTTCTGTGGGAGATGGCCTATGCCGAGATCTATATCGCTCCGGTCTTCTGGCCGGACTTCCGTCGCGAACAACTCTATGAAGCATTACGAAACTATCTGGGAAGAGAACGTCGATTCGGCAAGATCAGCGAACAGTTGCTCGATGAACAGGATTCGAACGATTCAAAGTCATATGTCAGAAAGGTCATCGATATTATTTCCGGAAACAAACAGTAGAGGTCGGCGAAAAGGTTCCCGGATCTTTACGATCATTCCGGTGATGCTTTTCTTCTCCATCCTCTTCCCCCTGGTTCTTTCGGCCCAGATTCCCGAAGAAGAGACCGAGCTTATCGTTCCGCCGCCGCCGCCGCAACTGCGAACCTACACGATACGGGATATTCGCGTCACCGGTGTGGTGAACACCACAGCGTCGGCGGTGATCGCCTTCTCCGGACTTCGCATCGGTGACACCTTTGTTCCCGGTTCGGAAATCTTTGCCGAGGCTATCCGCAACCTTTACCAGCGCAAGGTCTTCAGCAACGTCCGCATTTTTGCGGCCGAACAGCGTGATTCCTCCGTGGTGATCATCATCGACGTTGCGGAGTTCCCGCGCGTCGCCTCGGTGATTGTCGAGGGGAACGACGAGATCGACGAGGACGATATCATCGATGAGATGGTTGTGCGGGCGGGGGATATCGCCAATCCGTATGAACTGAACAGGTCGGAACGGAAGATCAAGGAAAAGTATGCCGAAGAGGGCTTCCTCTTCAGCGATGTCACGATGGAGCAGAGGCCGTCGGCCGAAGAGGGGAGAGTCGATGTCGTGGTGGTGATCGACGAGGGGCCTGAGGTGAGTATCGGGACGGTCAGTATCGTGGGGAACAGCGAGATTGAAGAGGGTGATCTGAAAGATGCAATGGAGGATGTGCAGGAGAAATCCTGGTGGCAGTTCTGGAAGTCATCGAAGCTGCAACGGGAGAAGCTGAAGGATGACGAGAAGAGGATTGTCGACTACTATCGTTCAAGAGGCTATATCGAGGCAGGGATTGTCGACGATACGATCGCCATCAATCCGAACACCGGCAAATCCGATATTACCATCACCGTCAGCGAGGGACGCAGGGTCTATCTCCGCTCCCTGAGAATTTCCGGAAATACCGAATACGACACGACGTTGATCCGGCGACTGATCGGCGTCGAGGAGGGGGAGGCATACGACCAGTATTCGCTTGAGGAAAACCTGATCGGTCCCGGCGAGCAGTCGGTCCGCTCCTGGTATCTCGACAACGGCTACCTCACGTTCAATGCCGATATATCCGAACAGCGAATCTCCTCCGACTCGGTCGACGTTCTTGTCCGGATTACCGAAGGAGAGCCGGCCTATATCCGCTTTATCGACATTGCCGGGAACACCAAAACAAAGGACAAGGTGATCCGGCGGGAACTCTACACGGTTCCGGGGGACCGGTTCTCCCGGGCGGCTGTGATCCGTTCGCTTCGCAACCTGGCCAACCTGAACTATTTCAATCCGGAGGCTCTCGTCCCGGACGTTCGTCCGTCGGCCGACGCCACCAGCGTCGACATCGTCTATCAGGTCGAGGAACGCCCGAGCGACACGTTCAACGCATCACTGGGGCTGAGTTCGCAGGGGATCACCGGATCGATCGGTCTCTCCTTCACAAATTTCTCACTCGACGAACCTCTTTTCGGCGGCGGCGGACAGATTCTGAATCTGAATGCGGAGTTCGGGAGTTATGTGCAGACCTACTCGATAGGGCTGACCGAGCCGTGGTTGTTCGGCAAGCCGATCACGCTCGGCGGGAACATCTTCTATCAGAAGACCGATCTTTCCTTCGATGAGGAGAGCGATCAGCAGCTTGAGCGGATCGGCGTCTCGCTGACCAGCGGTATGCGGCTGAAGTGGCCGGACGATTATTTCCGTCTTGACGGAGCGCTCCGGTTCTCGAAGAACAACCTTCTGGGGGGAGCTTCGGCGACCGGCACGGCCTTCCGCAAGGGGACCGAGTTGAGCCTTGCGACGACACTGTC
>CAMLOB010000662.1 GCA_946481475.1 uncultured Chlorobiota bacterium
ACCCGCGCAAGGAGATGTGCCCTCATCTGAAACGATGCAGGGTCATTCTCCGGAACAGGATATCGCAGATGATTGAACAGACTTTTCACCTGTGAAGCAATGCGCACAAGGCTCTCAAACTATCTTCGACTGTCCGCACTGGCCGCGGCTCTCATCGGCTGTAACTCGCAGCTCTCTCTGCATCGGCATCCTGTTTTGTCGGACAGGATGGTGGCGAAGCTTTTATTTCCTGCGCACCCTGTTGCGGACTTCACGTATGTTGCCTCTGCAACGCCGCACACCGTCACCGCCGTTGTCCGTGCAAAACGGAACGACTCCTGCATCTCCACCGACAGCATCACATATTTCCTTGACTCATCGGAACGAATTGAACGGAAGGTGGAATGGCAAAGAGAGGTCAGAACGGAAGAACGGTTCCGATACTTCGGCGACAGTCTGCTCGCCGTTATCCGGCACACTGAAGGAGATCATGTTCAGAGCCTGCGCGATTCCGTTGTCTGGAGAATCGAACGGGATGACAGCGGAGCGGTAGTGAAAGCCGTCGGCAGGAGGGACGATACAGTGTACTTTTATCAGGGAGATGACTCGTCGTTGTATGTTCACCGATCAGGTTCCGACGCACGTCATATCAGCCGATACAGCAGCAACGGTCGTTTCATGTCCGAATCGTTTATCCACTCCGGCAACATGAACAGAGAAGAAGAAAGGCCGACATCCCTGTGGTTCACCATCAACGATACGACGTGGAGCTTTCGTAATCACGGGATCTTTTCGGACTGTCAGAGAACGTACTTCGTCGGCAAGGATACTCTTGTATCCGATCGCTGTCTCTGTCCGCCGACGAGCAGGCCGGAGGAGGGGATAGAATATGTGCAGAGACATGATTTCAAAGTACTGGAACCTCGTAGTCAGGTGGAAGTGTACGGGAACGGCAGACTTCTTTCCCGCACATCGCGCGGGCTCGGTCTGGTAGTGGAAACGGCCTTCAGGTATGACGACTGAGGCCCGACCCGGCAGCAGGACATTGTGCCGCACAGAGCACTCCCTCCTTCCGGGAGAGGCGGAGAAGATCGCAGTCGGAAAGCAGCGAGGGGATATTTCCTTGGTGATCTCTTTGTGCTCTTTGTGTCTTTGTGGTGAATCAACACCAAGTCACAAAAGGCACAAAGAAGCCACCAAGCTCGGACTCCCGTCTCCCCCTCACGTCGTATAGACCGAGTTGAACATAACATAATCGGTCGTCAGGTCCGATCCCCAGCCGAAGGCTTCGGCTTTGCCGGAGTTGAGGTCCATTTTGATGCGGATGTGGGATTCGCGCAGGAGCTTTTTCATCCCCTGGCGGTTGAAGTCGACCGGCGTCCCCTTCTCCAGCACCTGCACCAGTGTGGAGGCGTCGCCGATGTAGAGATCGGTTTTGTCGTAGTCGAACCCGACCCCGGCATTCCCGGCGGCGCAGACGATGCGCCCCCAGTTCGGGTCGCGACCGAACATGGCCGCCTTCACCAGGGTGGAGTCGGAGACGGCGCGGACAATCCGTTTGGCGATTGTTTTATCCTTTGCGCCGCAGACGTGATACTCGATGAACTTGGATGATCCCTCGCCGTCGCTGACGATCAGCTTGGCCAGGTGGGTCATCATCTCCATCAGCTTCTCGCGGAAGATACCGTAGGCCTTGTCCTTCCTGCTGGTGATCACGTCGTTCTCGGCCAGTCCGTTGGCCATCACCACCACCATGTCGTTGGTGGAGGTATCCCCGTCGACCGTGATCATGTTGAACGTATCCTCCACGCACTCGCGGGTCACCTTCTGCAGAAGCTGCTTGTCGATGGCGATATCGCAGACGATGAAGCCTAACATCGTCGCCATGTTCGGGTGGATCATCCCCGACCCCTTGGCGATCCCGGCCATGTTGATCTCGTAGCCGTCGGCGTCGAACTCGAGGAAGCCCTCCTTGGCGAAGGTATCGGTGGTCAGAATAGCGTTGGCGGCAAAGGCTCCGGCGGCCGCCTTCTTTGAGAGCTTCGGGACGTTCTGCCGGATTCCCTCGACAATTTCATCGGTCGGGAAGGGTTCGCCGATCAGTCCGGTGGAGGCGATCACCACATCTTCCGGTTTCAGTCCCAGAAGTTCCGCGGTCGTCTCAGCCATCGCCCGGGCCCCCTCGGCTCCCTGTTTGCCGGTGCAGGCGTTGGCGTTTCCGGCGTTGCAGACGATCACCTGCGCCATGTTGTTCTTCAGATGCTTCCGACTCAGCTTCACCGATTCGGCCACCACTTCGTTCTGCGTGAAGACCGCAGCGGTGGCCGCAGGTACTTCGGAATAGATGATCGCCAGGTCGCGCCGCATACTCTTGACGCCGGTATGGGCCCCCCAGCATTTGAATCCTCGGACGGTCGTAATATTCTTGTTCATATCTCGGAAAATTCGATTACGGTTGCAGCGGCATCGGTTCCAGTCCGCTCCACTCCAACAAACCCCACTTGACGTTCATGTTCTGCACAGCAGCTCCGGCCGACACCTTCACCAGATTGTCGATGGC
>CAMLOB010000663.1 GCA_946481475.1 uncultured Chlorobiota bacterium
TCCGGTGAAGAGAACGGCCGGGGTGTTGAGCGTGTCGGCTGCGCGGGTGATCCGGATGCCCCGGATGTCTCTCCCCTCAACACTTTTGCCGATCGTCCGGATATCCGAAACAAGGTCAGGATAGAGTGTCCGCATCCGGGTCAGTTCCTCTTCAAGTTCGGCAAGCGTGTAGTAGCCGGCAACGCCCCCGAGACGGAAGTTCTGCGGAGCGGTCTGCGCTCCATCTGTCCCCTGCACCTTCGGCTCCTTCTCGTTCCTTTCCTGAGCGCGGTCGACATACCACTGTTGAAGGTCCTCGACAAGAACCCGAACGTTGTAGCCCTGACTTCGCAGAGAGTTGACGTCCTCGCGGGTCAGAACTGTCGTCATCTGCTGTCGGTCGGAACGGGAGAGCGTGTGGGGATCGAACGAGGGAAGTCGTTGCAGGACCGTTGCAAGGGATGTATCGGAGGTGTCCGGCGCCGGATCGGCAATGCTGACCTTCATATAGACCGACTGCTGTCCCCGCAGCGGCAGGGTGAGGAGAAGCAGGGGAATTGCGACGGCGAGAAGCCGTATTCTTTGATGTTCGGAAAATCTCATTCTTCGTCCCGTATCGGTCTGTCGGCTTCAAGATGGAAAGTTCGGCTGATACATACAATGCAAATTACCGGTCGAAAGGGATTCCTTATCTTCGTCGCTTTACGCAACAGACCGGAGGCGTGCGCAACGCCGTCCGGTAACGTCAACATCGAATCGAAGAATCGGATATGCCTGAACATATCATCGTGACGAAGCACGAGGGGAAGATTGCAACCGTGGGGTTGAACCGACCCGACGTTCTGAACGCGCTGAATCTGAAGCTGATGGTGGAGCTGGTGGAAGCTCTGGAAGAACTTGAAGGGGATCCTGAGGTTCGCTGTATTGTGATCCACGGTAGCGAACGTGCGTTCGCTGCGGGGGCCGACATTACGGAGATGGCAGAGGCTACGTCGGCCGATATGCTTTTGCGGGATCAGTTCACGCGGTGGGATCGTATCCGCCGGATCAAGACGCCGGTGATTGCGGCGGTCTCGGGCTTTGCTCTGGGGGGAGGATGCGAGTTGACGATGATCTGCGATATGATCGTCGCCAGCGAGACCGCGCGGTTCGGTCAGCCGGAGATCAATATCGGCATCATGCCGGGGGCCGGAGGGACGCAGCGACTGACCCGGGCGGTCGGCAAGGCGATTGCGATGGAGATGGTTCTGGCCGGACGGATGCTGACGGCCGAGGAGGCGATGGCCTTCGGACTTGTCAACAGGGTGGTGCCGGTCGAGTTCTATCTGGAGACGGCGATGAAGCTTGCCCGCGAGGTTGCCTCACGCCCTCCGATCTCCGCCCGGCTCGCAAAGGAATCGGTCCTGAAAGCCTTCGATTCCTCTCTGCAGGATGCGCTGGAACTTGAGCGCAAGAACTTCTACCTTCTCTTCTCAACCAACGATTCCCATGAAGGAATGAAGGCGTTCATGGAGAAGAGAAAACCGGAGTTCAAGGGGAATTGACGACAGGAGTTGCAGGGCCGTCGACGGAAATGATCCTGTCGTGCTCTTCCGGCTTCGTGCTCTTTGTGCCTTGGTGGTGGCGTATTTCCGATCGATCATGCACCGGAGCGAATGGATGGGCCGCAGGCTCCCCGATCAAAGTTTGCCCCTTAATCTTTTAGCATGTTCCATTATTACTGTTGAATGGCTACCGTGGATCTGGAGACTATACTTTTCGAACTTGACTCGGGCGTGCTGACGCTGACGCTGAACCGACCCGACAGCTACAACGCCTGCAACGAGCAGTTGACGACCGATCTCCGCGCGGCGCTGAAAGAAGCCGAGAAGAACCCGGAAGTCCGGGCGATCGTGCTGACCGGAGCCGGAAAGGCGTTCTGTTCAGGACAGGATCTGAAGGAGGCTCCGGAGCCGGGGGCGCGCCGCTCGCTGGCCGATTCGCTGGTGCGGCGGTACAATCCGATCATCGGCAAGCTCCGTTCGATACCGAAGCCGGTGATCACCGCAATCAACGGTATTGCCGCCGGTGCCGGTTGTTCCCTGGCTCTTGCCGGAGATATGCGTCTGATGTCCGAGAACGCCTCCCTGCTTCAGGCGTTCGTCAACATCGGACTTGTGCCCGATTCCGGATCGTCCCATTTCCTGGCCCACACGGTCGGATATGCAAAGGCGTTCGAGATCGCGACGCTGGGGGAGAAGATCCCTGCCGACCAGGCTCTTGCGCTCGGACTCGTCAACCGTGTCCTCCCGGCGGAAAGCCTGATGGAGGAGACGCGGGATCTGGCCCTCCGCTATGCTCAGGGACCGACGAAGGCTTACGGCTACATCAAGAAGATGCTCCAGCGGGCCGAGCACACGTCCATTGAAGATGCGCTGGAATACGAAGTCTTCATGCAGGAGGCGGCCGGACGGACAAACGACTACGGAGAGGGGGTGCGGGCATTTGTCGAGAAGCGTAAGGCGGAGTTCAAAGGGAGCTGAAAATTCAAAAATGTTGGAGGTGTCCTGTCCCGAA
>CAMLOB010000664.1 GCA_946481475.1 uncultured Chlorobiota bacterium
AATTATGCAAGAAAACTGGAAGAAGGACTGGAAGGAAACGGAGCTTGTTGGCGATGTGAGATTTGAGATGGTATATGTCAAGATGGACCAGATGGGAACGCTGGCAATCACAGCGACGCCACGTTAATAGAGGACGTCCCCTTCCTCTTAACAGAGCGTATTTACTTGAGGCAACGAACGGTGAGCGGGGGATGAAACAGGCCAGTACTTTCCCATAACACAATGGATAGGGAACAGTACCAGCACCAATGAACCGGACGAAAGTCGGCCAGGACCAGAGAAGAGCACGTTGGTACAACAGAAAGCGCAACTGCCTGAGCCTTTAACAGATTCAGGCAGTTTGTGTTGGAATGATGAACCGACAGGGTTCAGTTTGCCGGAAACGGAACCGCATCGCCGGGAATCAATCCCCTGCTGTTCCCTTCCTCGACGACCTTTCTCATCGACGTAAACCGGAACCGGTCGGTCAACCGATCAAGCTTCCGGTAGAGAGAGGGGATCCCCCGGTACTGTCGCAGCCGTTGCAGCACAGGCAATCTGAGCCGGGGCTGTCCCGGGTCAAGTTCCCACGGATGGATGTAGAACAGGGCCGGACTTCCGAACCGCCGGCATCGCTCGATCAATCCGGCCGACAGACCGAAGGGGGCCTGGCGGAAGTAGGCTCCGCCGGTTGCCGGAAGCCGGATCCCGCAGAACTCCACACAACTGACCGGCGCCTCGATCAGTCCGTTCGGAAGGGAATGGATCAAAGAAGTCTCCCCGGTGAAATTGTGACGGGGATGAAGCGAGGCCGGAAAGACCGATGAATCGTAGAGCAGGTTGCAACTCCGGATAATCTCCGTCGCCCACTCCGCCGTCTTCTCGGTCAGACTGAAGTTCGGTGCGCGGAACCCCCGCACTTCTCTCCCTGTAATCGAGGTCAGCAGATCGATGGAACGGAGCAGATCATCCCGGAACTCCTCCGGGAACATCTCCTCCAGCGATCGGTGAGCATAACCATGCGTGGCGATCTCGTGTCCCCGCTCGGCAATCTCCCGCACCAGTTCCGGCTCCCGCTCGGCAACATATCCCAGAACGAAGAACGTCCCCTCGATCCCCTTCCTCTCAAGCAGTTCCAGCAACAGCTCGGTCCCGATCCGCACGCGCGACTCGCACTTCCTCCAGTCTGAACGGGAAACAGCCGGCGCAACGGCCCCCGTACAGTACCAGTCCTCCAGATCTACCGTAAAGATGTGGTGCATACCCTTTTCTGACGACTATGTGTCGGTGTTCCGAACGTCCGAACGAATGTGCAGGTCGTACCTCAAGGTTCATAAAACAATGCACCGGTGATGTGAGCGATGACGGCGGTTTTGTCCTCGTGTGCGAGGACTAACACAAAGGGGAAGGAAATGTTAGCGGAATCGAAGGGGAGAAATTTATGCACTGTCGCCACTCCCCGTTTGCCGGGATTTTTCTTCCTACCGGTTTTCCCCGCTTGATTATTCTTTCCCCCTTTAGTACGTTTACGGCTACCACGCTCTTCGTATACGCCGTGCCGTTCCCTTTGCCGGAACCGTTGATTCGGAAATCCGGACGGCACGAGTCTCGCACAACCGCTCTTCGGTGAGCGGCAGGACAGGATAGCGACCGAACCCTATCACGGTTCGGCCACAGATGCTTCGTTCCGAGGTTCGGCAATCGCATCGTTCCTTTCTTCACTATTCTGGATTTCCATGAAGGAGACTTCATTTGCACCGGAAGAGCGACGGCTGCGGGTCTTCCTGCGGATTCTCGCACTTGTCTTTGCGCTGGCCGCCTTCGGCTATCTCCTCCCCGCCCTTATCGGGCCGAACAGGGAGTTCTTCGTCAACCTTCCCTTCGTCACCAACTCCGCCGTGAAGGTGAGCGTGCTCGCCCTTCTGGCTTTTTTTGCCGCGGCCGACGTCCGTCGCTACCGGATGATGACCTGGCTGGTGATCGTCGGACATGTGATCTCGGAGATCGCCGTGGCCGCAACGCTGATCTGGGGGGAGACCGACCGGATGGTAAGCCTGACCGTTCCTTTCACCGGGGACCTCCTCACCTTTCCGATCTCCACACCTCTGATCGGCTCGATGGTCCTCGACGGCGTTATCATCATTCTTCTGCTCTGGTTCTACATCGCCGCCGAGCGGGTTCGCTACGGGCTGACCTATCTGACCCCTCTGGAATACCGCTCGCTGGTCGCCCTTGCCGAAGCATTGATCGTCGGCAAGGAAGAGAAGGTGGAGCCGGAGGAGATGGGACGCAACGCCGACCGCTATCTGGCCGCCTTCCGCGCACGGACCAAGTGGATTTTCAAACTTGTGCTGAACGGCATGCAGATCTATCCCCTCTTCACACTTCGTCCCCCCCTCTCGATGATGGACCTCGGCTTGCACGATAGTCCGCGGGATGATCTGAAGTTCCCTTCCTTCAACCCCCGCCTGCCGCCGCGCATGAACAGCCAGCGGAGCATCTTCGCGCTGATCCGCGAAGAGGATATGATGCTGC
>CAMLOB010000665.1 GCA_946481475.1 uncultured Chlorobiota bacterium
GGAGTTGATGACCTCGAAAACGACGACGGCCAGAAGAGCGCCGATCGGATCGATCACAATTCCTTCCCATTTCAGAATCGATCCCACTCTCCGGCTCGGGCGGACGTGGCGCAGAAGGGGCATCACGACGGTAGGACCGCTGACGACAAGGATCGCGCCGAAGAGAACCGCGATGCTGAAGTTGATGCCGAAGATGAAATAGGCGGCGGCCGAGGCTCCGACCCAGGTGATCAGCGCACCGACCGTGACAAGGTTCCTGACGACCTTGCCGATTTCGCTCAGTTCTGAGAACCGAAGCGTCAGCCCACCTTCAAAGAGAATGATGGCAACCGAGACCGAGACGATAGGAAAGAGGAGGTCGCCCAGAATGGCGTTCGGTTCGATAAGGCCGGAGACCGGTCCGGCAAGAAAACCGAAGATCAGCAGGATAAGAATCGAGGGCAGCACGAAACGCCATGCTAACCACTGAGCAAGAATTCCGAGAACGAGAATGCTCGTCAGGCCAATAAGTAACTCGTTAGTGCTCAAAGGCTCTTACCTTTCAGGATGTGATACTCGTCAACCGGTTGGATTAACGATAAGAAGAAAATCCCCCCCGGCAAAGCACTGGCGGATTGCTATTTCACGACGGTCATCCTTCTGGTCCTTATGCCCGACGGAGTTTCCAGTCGGTAGAAGTAGGACCCGGAGGACAAATCCGAAGCGTCAAACTCCACGGTATAGTCTCCGGCTTCGAGATGTTCCTGCAACGGAACTGCGGCAGTTTCCCCGGCTGTCGTCAGAATGGTGAGCGATACATCCCCGCGAACGGGGAGTGAAAAGTTGATCAGAGTAGTGTGGAGAACGGGGTTGGGACTGTTCTGTTCAAGCGATAATGTCCTGTCCGTTCCGCTTTCCTCCACATCGCTTATGCATTCCTCGCACTCGCAGAGAATATCGAAAATCGTCAGCCATTCTCCGTCGAATGATGTGCGGAACCGGGTCAGAAAAGGATTCCCTTCGGAATCGAGATTCGATGCGATGCCGAACTCGTTTTGCGGCGGGATGCTTCGTTGCGGACCGAACGGATTCCGTTCCGGAGGAATCCAGCGGCCATCGGCGGTAAATGCCGAATACTCGTGGCGGCGACAGACGAACAGGCCGCTTTCACCAAGCTGATATTCAAAGGCGTTCAACTGGAATCCGGCGTTGTGAGGACACCAGGTGGAGACGGCCGTAAAGGCATCTTCCCCCGCTTCTTTGATCCGGACCACGGCAATCGGATAGTCCTCGTTGTCGAGTCCGCTCCGTTTGCAGTGGTCAGGATTCATCCGTTCGAGCGCTCGGTCATCGCTGACCAGCTTGAGGGAACTGCCGACCTCGGTGAGACCGTAACGGATGCCGAGAATCTCCTGCGTCGGATAGTCGGCCACGCGCAGCCGATAGGTGCCGACGGCCGTCATCCCGTCCTGACGATGAAGAGCCACCGGGTGAAGACGACCGAGCAGCCGAACCGGTTCAGCCGTCGAGATGACAAGCAAGCCGAACGTCCTCTTCAGAAAGCCTCTGCGTGAAAAACCGCTCATCAGGAAGATCGATAACGGTTGATTGTTGAAAACGAACGGAACGCTCCCATCCGACCGATCCCCCTCCACCTGCCGGCTCAAAGCTCATCGCTCAAAGCTGACCCCTCACCCTCTCAATCACACCCGTCCTCTACTTCACCACCGTCATCCTTCTGGTTCTGGTACCGAACGACGACTCCAGTTTGAAGAAGTATGCCCCGGAAGAAAGCTCTCGCACGTTGAAGTCTATCTCATGTTCGCCACGATTCATGTACCTGTCCACAGGTGTCGCCACGACTGTCCCCTCGGTTGAGAGAATCGTCAGGCGAACGTTGCTCCCCTCCGGAAGCGTGAACCGAAAGATGGTCAGGTGGGAGGCGGGGTTCGGATAGTTCTGAGCAAGGCTGAAGCCGACTTCGTCATCGGCAGCCGAGGAGATCTCGCACTCCTCGCATTCGCAGAGCACATCGAAGATCGTCAGCGTGTCGTCTCCGTCGAACGATGTGGCGAACCGGGTCAGGTGGGGTTTCCCGTCGTTGCCGATATTGTGGACGAATTCATCGAGGCTCGGCGCATCGGGGTAGGGGCTCTCTTCAGGCGACACCCACGATCCGTCCGCCCTGAAGCAGGAGTACTCGTGTGCCGAGCAGACAAACAGACCGTTGTCGCCGAGCGTATGGTCGAACAGATCGAGCTGGGACTTGTTGTTGTGGGGGCACCAGGTGGAGACGGCCCGGAATGCGTCCTCGCCGCTCTCCTTGACCCGGACCACGGCAATCGGATAGTTGGTCCCGTCCCGTCCGCTCCGCTCGCAGTGATCCGGATTCATCAACAATTCCTCGAACGAAGTCAGCTTGATGGAACTCCCCGGGGGGTACCGCCCGATGTTTTTTGTGCCGGGGGTAATTTGGGGAAGTCAAGGGATTTGCTGCTTGTTTGTACCGGGTCATGGCTAATATTACAGG
>CAMLOB010000666.1 GCA_946481475.1 uncultured Chlorobiota bacterium
TTGTGGGCAACAAATCCGGGGTCGGTACAGGTCCTCGGCATTACAACGGACAACGAGGGGAATATCTACCTCGTCGGTTTGGTTGCCGGTACTGCAACGTTCGGCGATACGACGGTTTCAACGTCGGGGACGAGCGACAGGGACCCGCTGCTGATCTCCTTCAGTCCTGACGGCAAGGTCCGGTGGGTACGCGTTATGAAGAACATGGGTGAGTATTTCCTGCACAGGGTAGTGGTCCCGGAGAAGGACGGCGTCTATGTCTCCGGACACTACAGCCGCGAGTTCACGATTGATGACGGCAGGCATGACACGACGCTGACCACTCCTCTCCAGATGTCCCGTTATCTTGTTGCCCGGTTCGACCGATCGGGAAATTTTCACTGGGCACGGCAGGTCGGGGGAAGTAACACGTCCGGGCTCGGTCTTTCGCCGGCCGCCCCACACGATGGTTCCGGCATTATTGTAGCCGGGAGTCTCTACGTGCGGGATACCATTGTCGGCGTTCCCCTTGCCGCCGATTCGTCCGCCTTCTTCACATTCCGGCTTGATTCTTCCGGCAATGTTCTCTGGGTCAGGAAAGACGGCATATCGAAGGGGACCACGGTGCAAGGTATGGCGATTGATCGCAACGGGAACATGACGCTGACCGGCATCTATACCTCTTCGCTTACTCTCGGCTCCCAAACGTTCGGTCTTGAGGCGGGAGTGATGCAGGGATGGTATATCGTCTCCTACACTCCCGACGGTTCGCTCCGCTGGCACGTCGAAACGCCCCGACGGGCGAGCGAGTTGCCCGGAGGAGTGGGTGTGGATGACCAGGGGAACGCGGCGGTTGTGGGAACGTTCGGCAAGGATACGGTGGTGATTGGAGGGGACACCATTGCCCGCGGAGCAAACCGCGGCAGTTTCCTGGCGAGATACGGATCGGATGGACGATTGCTCTGGGCCAGAAAAGTTTCCGGAAGGGAAAACGATACGCTTGGAATCGCCATCTTGCAAGGGCTGACGACTGACGGCCCGGGGAACATCTACATCACGGGATACTATGAGGGACTGGCGGTGATCGATTCGACTACCCTCTATCCTCCCGGGGGGAGCCGATTGCGGAACGATTCAATCGGTCACCTCTGCGCAAAGTTCAATCCTGACGGCCTCATGGACTGGGTGATACCCTTTCGGGGATATTCAGGCTGGAGCAGACAGGGGATGGCGCTTGACCGGAACCGTGAACCGATTGTTGCCGCCACATTCACATCAAGCGCACGGATAGGAGATTCGATCTACTATGTGCCGGGGGAGGCCTGGATGGGTCTGGTCAAGTTGCGCCGCACAAAGCCGGGAACGCCCCGGATTGTTTTTCCGGGGAACGGCGGGGATTTCTTCCGGACAAATACCCCGTTTATCTGGCGGCCCGCCTTCGAGGCGACGGAGTACCGGATACAGTTCGCGCGAGATACGCTCTTCCGGAACATTGCTTTCGATTCGATCCTCTCCGGCACCGAAGCCTTCTTTCGGGGCATGGCCTACGGCACGCGCTATTACTGGCGTCTGTGCGGCATCAACGGCGCGGATACCGGAGCCTGGACGCCGCGTCGGACCTTTACCTCCCGGACCGCCGTCGCCCTCAGCGATCATCGGTGGTTTACCACAGGTCTCTTCACACCGAAGTTCACGCTTACCGATCCCCAGAAGAACACCTACGTTGTCGGCGCCAACTACGGGAAGTTGGAAATCGGAGGGGTCAAGCTTCCCGCCCCCTCCTCGAACTTTACGCCGAACACGTTTCTGGTGAAGTATGATCCGTTCGGAGGAGTGATCTGGGTGCGGCAGATCGGGGAACTCTCCTGTGGAGGGATCGATATCGATCAGGAGGGGGATGTTTATCTTTCGTTTACCTATACCGGACAGTTGAATCTGCAGGATACGATCCTTGCCGGTTCCTACCCCCGTTCCGAATGCGGAGTGCTGAAGCTCAATTCTTCCGGTACCTTCCTCTGGGCACGCTCCACGAAGAGTACCGGCAGTACCGCCGGCTCCATCTGGACTCTGGGAATGGCGGCCTTCTCCGATGGAGGATGCGTTTTCGTTCTTCACGTTACCAGCCGGACCCCTTCATTTGAAGGAGTTTCCGTTCAGGAGACTGAAGGGTCGAGGATTATTGTCGCCTGGTACGACCGGTTCGGAGAGATCCGGCAGGTGCGTGCTTCGGAAACCGACGGAAGCATTGTTACGCTGCAGCCCTATGACGCGGCGACCGATCGTTCCGGAAACTGCTACGTGACCGGGATCCACAGGGCCAGTCTCCGAATCGGGGATGTCGATCTGCCCGGGGCTTCCCGCTCCGGTTCCTACAGCAACTTTCTTCTGAAATTCGGAAACGACGGTACGCCTTTGTGGGGAAAGACTGTGGAGAAGGGGAATCTGCTGAATACCGACGGCTTTGCAGGGTCCGATTCAGCCGGCCGCGTCTACTGGAGCGGTGAGTTGCACGGGACGGGCATCTT